>JAYUCN010000094.1:0-2550 GCA_043740335.1 Planctomycetota bacterium | reverse complement strand
ACCCGACACCCGACAGGCCAAGAGTGACCTCGACCCGCGATCTCAATGGGCTTCCGTCGGCGGGCGCTAAGCTACTTCCGGAACCGCTGTCGATGATGGAACCCGACCCGATCTGGCGCACCCGCGCGTCGTCCTCGCCCGCCGCCAGGCTGCTTCAGAAGAGCATGCCGGGGTCGGGTGCGAAGAAGCGGTAGCCCATGCGTTCGAGGCCGTCAGCGACCATGTTCGCCAGGTGCGGGTCGAAGTGCCCACCGGCCTGCTCGCGGAACAGGGCGACGATCTTTCCAATCGGCCAGGCCGGCTTGTAGCTCCGCTGCTCGGCGAGGGCGTCGTAGACCTCGGCCAGCACGAGGATCCGGCCAGGCAGGGCGACGTCTTCGCCATGCAGGCCGTTCGGGTAGCCCTTGCCATCCCAGCGCTCGTGGTGCTGGTAGACCCAGTCCCGCACATTGGCGTGGTCGGCCAGTTCGGCGAGCACCTCGTAGCCCATGGCCGGGTGGCGCTTCACGACTTCCATCTCCGCCACGGTCAGCGGTCCCGGCTTGGTGAGGATGTGGTCCGGGACCCCGATCTTGCCGATGTCGTGCAGCAGCGCGGCAAGCCGCAAGGAGGAGCGATCCTCGGCGTCGACGCCACAGCGATTGGCCAGCGTCTCGGTGTAGCCCACGACCCGGGCGGCGTGGCCGCTCGTGGTCGGGTCCTTCATCTCGATCGTGCGCGGCAGCACCGACGTCAGCACCCGGTTGGCGGATTGGAGTTCCTGGTTGCGCCGCGACAGTTCGGTCTCCTGGATCACGCGCCGGCAGGTCGCCAACAGGTTTCGCGACTCCACTGGCTTGACAACGATGTCCGCCACATGGCTGCGCAGGGCTTCCTGGGCGCCGTCGAAGGTCGGGCGCCCGGTCAGCACGATCACGGGCGTGTGTGGGCGCCGTTCCCGCGCGACCTCGGCAATCTGCGAACCGAGGTCGGTCTCGCCCAGGTAGAGGTCCGTCAGCACGAGTTGGAATTGCTCGTGCCGCATTGCGGCGGCAGCCTGGCGCAAGGTGATCGCGGTGGTGACCGCGTAGCCGGCGGTCTCCAGCACATGGCGAAGACCACACAGCACCTCCGGTTCGTCGTCGACCACCAGCACGCGTTGGCGATCGCCACGCGGGGAAGCAGGTGAGACCGCGGTGCCAACGCGGCTTGAAGCCCAAGGGGGGGCGAGAGGCGCGGCCGAAGCACCGCTGCGCGACGAGTCGGAAGCCTCTGGGATTCTCATGTCTCGGTCACCAGTCCCAGCCTGTGGCGGGTGGACGTTCGCGGAGGGCCGTATGGGGGCGCGAGTCTCCACAGCCTCCCCCCGGACTCAACAGTCTTTCTGAAGAATCTGTGGACAAGTACCCATGCAGGCACGGAGCTGCGCAGTTCGAAGTTGCGTCGCCATCGCGAGCGCCCAGAATCCCGGCGTGGCCTCGGGCCGCGGCATGGCGGATACCTACTCACGAACGGTCGGGGCGACAGATGACGGGATCCGTTTGGACCTGTTCCTCGCCAACCAGCCTGAGGTGCGGGGACGGACGCGCGCGCGGCGGCTCATCGAGTCGGGCATGGTGAGGGTTGTGGGTGGTCGCGTGCGGCCGGGGCTGTTTCTCGCGGCGGATCAGAAGGTCGAGTTCGAAGTCGATCGCACCGTGCTCGATCCCCTGACGCCCGACCTGCCGCTGCCCGCCATCCGGGTGCTCTACGAAGACGCCTGCCTGTGCGTCATCGACAAGCCAGTCGGCGTGGCCGCGCACCCGCCCGAGGACAAGTCGGTGGTGGCCCACACCGTGGCGAGCTGGGCGCGCGCGCGATTCGGGGAACTGCCGTCGGCCGAGGAATCACCAGGCCGGCCGGGCATCGTGCATCGCCTGGACCGCGATACGTCCGGCGTCATGGTCATAGCCAGGACGTCGATGGCGTTCGAGTTCCTGCGCGCGCAGTTCAAGGCCCGCACGGTCGAAAAGGAATACCGCTGCCTCGTGTTTGGCGAGCCGCGCTTCCAGAGCGACTGGATCGAACGCGCCATCGCCACCGATCCTCGCCATCCCGATCGCATGACGGTCGTCGACGAGGGTGGGCGCGAGTCGTCGACCTTCTACGAAGTGGTCGAACGCTTCACGGGCTTTGCGCACGTGCGTTGCCGGCCGAAGACCGGTCGCACGCACCAGATTCGCGTGCACATGACGTCGATCGGGCACTCGCTGGTCGGCGATCGCACGTATCGGTCGCGCATTCGCCAGCACGAGGCTCTGCCCGAAGGCGCCCCCGACCCGGGCCGGCAGTGTCTGCACGCGGCGCGGCTCGTGTTGCCGCATCCCGCGACGCACGAACCGATCGAGTTCGAAGCGCCGATGCCGGCTGACATGCAGCAATTGCTGCTATGGCTGCGAGCGCACCGGGCACCTGGTCCCTGAGGGCAAGTCGCTTGGAGACTGCGCGCCAGGGCGCGCCTCTGCTACCGTGCGCAACCTTCGCTGCCCGTCGCCGAGGTTGCCCATGCAGAGCCGTTGGAACGAGGACGAC
>JAYUCN010000093.1:0-2552 GCA_043740335.1 Planctomycetota bacterium | reverse complement strand
GCTGGTGCCGTCGCGAGCGACGCGCACCACGCCAGTGCGCAAACGATCCCATTCCTGACTGCCTGCATCGTCGATCCTTCTCCCTCGCGGGGATTTCGGTTGATTCGCCGTCGGCCTGCCTCGAGCGGAGCCAGGCCGGAATGTGTCACCTTCATCGAACTGCCGGTGCTGCCGGCTTGAGCCTTCCTGACGGAATGCGCCCCGGCACCACCTCACATCCTCACATCGTGCGCACGAGCGTGAGCCCGCGGAACACGAACCACACCTGCTCTTCCTCGACGAGCTTCACCAGGAGCTCGTCCGAGACGTATTCACCTTCTTCGTAGACGTCACCATTGAGCAGCACACCCGACCGGCCGCCATGGCTCACGACGACGCCCTGGATGCGCAGGTCCATGCCCTTGAAGTCGAGCGCGGTGGCGGCCTTGACGTGGAACGACTTGGCCTGGACCGCCAGCGCGTGCCGCGGATCTTCCGCCGGCACGTTCAGCTGGCTCGCCACCGTCTCGTAGCGGCTCTTGGCCGCTTCGAGCTGGCCGCTGCTGCACTCGGCCGACATCTCGGCGACGAGCTGCTCGAGTTCCTTCTGCGGCAGGTACGGGTCCCGCCGCGGTTCGACCTTCGCTGTCACGACCAACGCGCGCAGCTCGTCGAACGGCACGACGACCTCCTTCGCCCAACGCAGGCGGTAGGGCGCGTAGGACACGCGGTCCTGGTCGGAGAGCATCTCGGTGGCCATCTTCTCCATGCCCTCTCGCAGCCCCTTCTCCAGCGCGTACTGCTCGAACAGCGTCGTGTCCTGCCGCCGCATGCGCTGCTGAAGATCCTTCAGGCGAACGATCTCGCCGATGTAGCGTTCGAGCAGCGTGCGTTGCTCGGTCGGCGAGGGGCCGTCGTTGCGCAGGTCGCCCCGTTCGCGCGGGTCGATGAAGATGTCGCGGCGCCCTTGATGACCGCGGTGTTCGTATTTGTCGATGCGGATCGCCTGCATGCGCTTCCAGATCTCTTCGCGCAGGGCTTGCCGCTGGCCCTCGTAGTCCGGGATCTGGACTTCCTTGCCGGCCACCTGACCGTTGTACTGGAAGGTCTGCATGGTGAGGGTCACGATGTGCACGACATCGCCGTCGCGCGTGTCCTCGGCCCTGCCACCCTTCTCGCCGCTCTGGATGCTGAAGTCCGTGATGCTGACGAAACGCTCGTAGTTCTCGATCAGGTTGATGAACTTGAGGAACTGCCAGAGCGTGGCAGTCATCTGGTAGGTGTACTCGATCGGCGTGAAGCGTCCGGCCGCCTTGGCGCTGCCGGGGGCCGCCTTCGGCGTGAACTTCGTGCCCTGGATGCCCGATTGGCGCTGGAACTCGTGCAGTTTGCGCACGAAGGCGTTCAGCTCCTTCGTGTCCGGCAGGATCTTCACGTACTCCTCGAGGTTCTCGCGCAGGATGATGACTTCCTTCTCGATGCCCGGGATCTTGCTGATCTTCGCTTCTGCGGCAGCGATCAGGTCCTTCTTCTGGGCGGTCTGCGTCTCGATCTCCTCGATCAGCCCCTGGGTGTAGTACACGCCGGCCCCTGCCAGGAGACAGACGGCAAGAGCACCGCTGCCGAGGGCAAAGAGCTGCTTCTTCGGGTTCCAACTAGCCATGGTTCTCACCTCACTTGTTGGCAGGGGTCTGGGCTGGGGTCTGCGCTGGAGTCTTGGCCGTGGTCTTGGCTGCGGCCTTGGCCTCGGCCTTCGCCGCGCTGGCGGCGGCCACGCTAGGATGGAACTGGATGGTCATCGGGAAGTTCAGGGACAGCTGCGGTACCCGCGAGTTGTCCCGCTCGACCGCCCAGGCCGGGTCCGACTTGAAGGAAACCTCCGGCGCGAACGGTGCGGCCTCGAGGTCCTCGTGGAAGTTGGCGATGCGCGACGAGTCGTCGTCCTGCAGCGAGCTCGGCAGGGTGACGGTCGGACCCTTCTGTGGATCGGGCTTGACGGTGATCGAGCCGAACCACGCGAGGTGACGTTCCGTGTCGCCGTTGTTGTTGACGACATCGATCAACTCGTCGCAGAACTTCGACCACAGCCGGCGCGACCTGCCGATGTCCTGGATGGTCTGCACGCGCGTGGCGTAGTCCGCCTTGTTGGCCTCGAGCTGGTCGTGGTAGGCGACCCTCGTCTCTCGCTCCGCGAGTTTCGCCTCGACTTCCTGCAACCCCTGTTCGGCGTGACCGAGATCACCGAACCAGACGATGCCGAACCAGCCGACCGCGCCGCTCACGGCAATGGCAGACGCGAACGCGGCGGCCAGGACCTTGGGTGAAATGCGATTCCCGCGCCGAAGATCGACCGGGAGCAGATTGATGCGAATCACTGGAATCTCCTCAGGCTGATGCGGCAAGGCCCAGCGCCACGGCGAGCTGGGGTGCTTGCTGGTTGAGTCCTTCGACGTCGACGTTGTCGGCCCTGACCTTCAACCCCTCGATGGGGTTCCAGGTCTTGGTCCGCTTCTCGAAGATCTTCTCGAAACTCTCTTCGAGGAACGGCAACAGGGCGGTGCCGCCCGTGAGCC
>JAYUCN010000092.1:0-6241 GCA_043740335.1 Planctomycetota bacterium | reverse complement strand
TCACCTGCACGGCGCACAGCGACCTGAACGACATCGTGATCCTGCTCGCCGGCACTTCGACTCGCGCCGCCTACGTGCTGGGTCTGCCACTGCTCGTCGACAGCAGCGCGGCGGTGATCGTCGGCTTTGGCGTCATCGGTCCGACGAGTGAGGTGACGTTTCCGGCGATCGCCGTGCCCAACCAGCAGAGCCTGCTCAGCACGGTGCTCGAAGCAAGCTCCGTGTCACTCAACGCCGCCGGCACGCTGCGCATCAGCAACCCGGTCTCGGGCATCTTGCAGTGACCTGGCCACGGCCTGCAGATGCCAGGATCAGCCGCCGAGCAACTGTGCGGCCTCGACGTTGTCGGGCTCGAGTTCGAGCACGCGGTGCAGCGTGGCCTCGGCGTCCTGGTCGAGACCGAGCTGCGCCCTGGCCTTGAGCAGCAGGACCGTGACCGACTTGTCGTCGATCGCAAGCGCCCGTTCGGCGGCGTCGAGGGCCTCGGCGCAGCGGCTGTGGGCGAGGCAGAACCTGGCGCGCACGATCAGCAGACGTTGGCGTTCGGCGGAGTTGGCTGGTGTCAGCGCGATGCCGCGTTCGAAGGTGGCGCGTGCCCCGTCGAAGTCGCCTTCCTGCATCTGGTAGAGGTGCTCGGCGACGTAGGGTTGGGCCAGACCGACGTCGAGCCCGATGGCTCGCCGGGTCGCGGCTCGCGCGCGCGTCGGGTCGGTCTCGGACCAGGCGAGGCCGATGTAGAACCAGGCCAACGCCGATTCGGGGAAGAGCGACTCCAGTGCCTCGGCGGCGCGCTGTCGGTCCTGTTGGTCGGGCTCGGCCGTCGAGCGGAAGGTGCACATGACCAGGCGCTCGAGGTACGTCTCGTTGGCGCCGGGCATGTAGACGAACGCAAGCCGGATGGCGTCGAACGCGCGCTGCCTGGCGTCGGGCTTGCCGTCTCGCTCGGCGGCGACAGAAGCGAAGTACGCTTCGAGCGCGCTGCGCGGCCTGCCGAGATCGACTTCGATCTGGTCGGCATCGAGGTCCCGCTTGGCGTGGCGCAGCACCATGGCCCGCGTGCGAGCCAGCGCACGCGGGTCCTCCTGATCCGTGGGCGCCTGTTCGAGCACGGCCAAGGCTTCGTCGATGCCCCCGCTTTCGGCAAGGCTGAGTGCCAGCGCGGCGCGCGCGGCGGAGAGGCGCGGGTCGTCGGCCAGCACGCTGCGGAGCTGGGCCGCGGTCCCCGGCCTGACGACGCCAGCGGCAACGTCGCGAATGAGCTCTTCCCGCTGGCGCCGCGCCAACGCGAGCGTGCCGGCTTCGATCCTGCCGCGTTGCGCGGCGAGGTAGCCGCTGACCGCGGCCGAGACCAGCAACGCGATGGCCAGACCAACCGTGAGCAAGGCGGCGCGAGGTTCGCGGTGCGCCCAGCGCACGAGCCTGCCGATGGTGCCCACCGGCCGCGCCGCGATCGGTCGGCCAGCAGCGAATGCCAAGAGATCGTCAGCGAGGTCGCGGGCGCTGGCGTAGCGGCGTGCAGGTTCCTTGGCCAGAGCGGTGGCGACGATGACGCGCAGATCGGCCGGCAGTTTGCCCGCGGTGCGCGGCAGCACGGGTTCCTGAGTCAGGATGGCGCGGTAGAGCGCTTCGCGGGTCGGTTCGCGGAACGGCTGCTGCATCGTCAGCACTTCGAACAACGTCACGCCGAGCGCCCAGATGTCGATGCGCGCATCGGCGGCCTTGCCCTCGATCTGCTCGGGCGCCATGTAGGCCGGCGTGCCGAACACGTCCCCCGTGCGCGTCAACTGCGGGCTCGCGTCCTCGAGCTCGCGCGCGATACCGAAGTCGAGCACGACCACGTGGCCGGTGCTCGTCAACATCAGGTTGCCCGGCTTGATGTCGCGGTGCACGACGCCGACGCTGTGGGCCGCGTGCAGCGCCCTGGCCGCCTGCTCGACGATCTGCAGGGCGGTCGCCGTGTCGAGCGACGCCGTTCCCGCACGCACCCGTTCGAGACGCTGCGCCAGCGACTCGCCCTCGACGAGACGCATGGCGACGTAGGGCTGGTCGGCTTGCAGATCGACGTCGTAGACCGTGCAGATCCCGGGGTGATCGAGTCGCGAAGTGATCGCGGCCTCGCGCCGGAAGCGCGCCAGCACCGAAGCACTCCAAGCCGCGAAGGCCGGCAGCAGCTTGAGCGCGACCGTGCGGCCGATCCGGGTGTCCGTCGCACTCCAGACGGTTCCCTGCCCACCATGCCCGAGTTCCCGCAGCAACTCGTAGGCGCCGATGCGTTCGCCGGCCTGCGGTCCGAGGCGACTGGCCGGCATCGCGGTGCCCAGTGTTGCAGCGCCCGGTGGCAGCAGGAAGTCGCCCATTGCCGGTGCGGCCGCGAGCAGGCGTTCGACCTCGGCGCGCGCTGCGGCATCACCGCCGAGCTCGCGCTGCAGCAATGCGTCGTGGTCGGCCGCACTCAGTTCGACGGCTTGCTCGAACACGGCGCGCACGCGCTGCCACCGGGCCGCCGTCGGGGTTCTCGCCTGCTCCACCAAGCTCGCATGTGCCTGCGCGATGGCCTCGTCGTGGCCAGGGAACTGCTTCTGGTAGTCCGTCAAGGAACGGATGGCACCGGCCGTGCGATCGGCGAGGAACGTCTGCCGGAAGTCGTGCACGACGGGATCTTCGGCGGGGGGCATGGCCGCGCCATCCTATCTTCGCAGCAGGGCGGACATCGCGCGCCGTGGCGAGGTTCGGCACGGCGCCTTTCTGGCCCAATCAGCCACGCAGCTTCTGGATCTGCTTCTTGAGGTCGGCGCCGTGATTGGTGACGTCGACCTTCTCGTCGACGAGCCGCAGCACCCCGTGTTCGTCGAGCACGAACGTCACGCGCTTCGACATCGGCCTGTTCTCCATGAGCACGCCGTACTTTCGCGCCACGCTGCCGTCGGGGTCGCTGAGCAGCGGAAAGGCCAGCTTCTGCGCCTTGGCGAACTCGGCCAAGGCCGCGACGTCGTCGAGGCTGATGCCGTAGACGTTGACGCCGAGTTGCCCGAAGTCGGTCGCTGCGTCCCGCAGCGAGCACACTTCCTTCGTTCAACCGGGCGTCGCCGCCTTTGGGTAGAACGCGATCACGGTCCAGGCCTTGGCCTCGCCGCCGATCGCGACTGCCTTGCCGGTGTGGTCGTTGAGTCGGAAGACGGGTGCGGGCTTGCCGACGGCGGGGGTCGACGTCTCTGGTTTGGGTGTCGGCTCCTGGGCCAGCAGTGGTAGGCAGACGAACAGGGTCGCGAGCAGGGTTGATCGCATGGGGTTCCTTGGCCGCGTAGCGGGGTCTCGTTGGGGTCGGTGGAACGGGACCTGGATCCTAGTGCGTCACTGCTCGTCGGTGTGAGCATCCCGATCGAACGATTGGCAGGCGATGCCCGAAAGCAGTGCGTGTCGCGCCGAAAGGCCGCGCCTGGAACCCCTCATTTGGCGACCAGGCCGGATGTCAGGGATGCGGCGAAAACCCGGAAGGGCGAAGGGCGGTCGCCATGGAACTCGTTCTTCCAAGTGGGCGGCATCTCCTGGACCGCTCCCCGAACAGCCATGAAACCTACCTCTCTACTTGCGGCCTTCTTTCCCTTCCTCGCGGCAACCCTGCACTGCCAGACACCGGACCACCTGGTCGGCATCACGCGCAACGCACCGTTCCTGCGCCACCACGATCACCAGAACTGCGCCCTCATTGGCCAGTGTGGGCTGGCCGGCATGCCGCCCTCGACGCCGCTGCCCGCATTCGTCGGCGGCACGGCCTGGGATCCGACCCGCAGCGGGGCCTGGGTCAGCAACGGTCTCCTGATCGCCAAGTACGACGACACCTGCGCCATGCAGTGCGCGCCGATGGCCATTCCGACGCTGCCCGCGGGCGGGTTCGTGACCGGTCTCGAAGTCGTCGAAGGTCAGAACCAGCTCTGGATGATCGACAACTTCGGCAACCTGCACCGCTACACCAACGCGTGCCCGCCAATGCCTCTGGGCGTCTGCAACGCGGGCCTCATGCCGATGGCCGTGACGCAGGTCACCACCGGCCTCGCGGTCGACGAAGGGCTCGGCCTCGTGTTCGTCGCCTTCCCCGACTTCGCCGCGGGCATCAACTGGATCTCGGTGGCATTGCTCACCAACCCCTGCGTGCAGCTCTCGCGCTTCCCGGCGCCGCCGTGCTTCGCGGCCTTCGGCACGATCCTCGGTCTTGCGTGTGACTGGGGCAAGCGGATCCTCTACGCCACCGATGGCCAAAGCACGATCGCGATGACCTACGCCTGGGCGCCGCCCAACATGGTCGTCATGGGTTTCAACTGTTGCGCAGGCCCTGCGGGCGCCGACCCGATGATCGGCCTCGCCGTCCGCCCCGGTCGTGCCACGTCCGTCGGCGGCCCCTGCGCGAGCGCACCGTGCCCGGCCTGCCCGATGACCCACACGCTCGGCAACGATCCCAACCTCGGCAACGCCGCCTTCCGTCTCGACCTGAACGGCGCGCCCGCCGGCAGCTTCGCGTGGTGTCTCATCGGCCAAGGCCCGTGCATGGTCCCCGGCATCGCTCCGCCACCACCGTTCTGCGGCCCCATCCACACGATCCCGTACCTCGGTGCCCTCGGCGCGAACGCCACCGGCGGCATCGCCGTCTGCGATGGCGCGACGACCTTCAACCTGCCACTGCCGCTGACGTCCGCACTGGCAGGCTCCGTCTACAGCTCGCAGTGCATCGCCCTCTGCGTCGGCGGCGGCACCTTCGGCTTCACCCAAAGCAACTGCCTCAGCTGGGAACTTCAAGGCAACTGATCCGCAGGCGAAGCTTGCTTCGCCCGGGGAGCAGTTGGCCAAAGTCGCGCTGCGAGCTGGCCTGAGCGCCTCGGGCGCGATGGCCAGGTCGACGGCGCAACTGCAGGCAACTCGATTTCTCGACTTGGCCGCACTTTCTCAGCTCCCTCATTCCACTACTGTCGACGGCCCGGTTGTCGAGTCGTCGCAGCCACCTATGCTGTTGCGATCGGATTCACCATGACCGCCGTCACCACGAAGCTCCCCCGCAAGCGCATGTCGCTGGCCGCTTTCATGGCCCGCCCCGAATGCTCGGGTCGGATCGAAGAGCTTCTGGACGGGGAATTGGTCGTGAGTCCATCGGCGAATGATCGGCACAGTTTCATCAGTTCGGAACTCGGGGCGCAGATCAGCCCGCAGTTCCGGGGCCTCGGGCGCTTCTTCAGCAACCCGCTGACATTGGTCCTCGATGCCACGCACTCTCCGGCTCCGGACCTCTGCGGCATCGTCAAGGAGCGCTTGCACATCCTCCGCGACGGCTACCCCCACGGGGCACCCGATCTGGTGATCGAGATCCTGTCGCCCTCGAATCGCCGCAACGACCTGATCCACAAGAAGCGCCTCTACGCCGAACACGGTGTGCGCGAGTACTGGATCGTCGACGGCGCCACGGAAACGGTGACCCGCTTTTGGCTGCGGAACGGTCGCTACTCCCGCGGTGAAGTGCGGCACCGGTCGATCCGGCTGCGCATCCTGCCACAGGTCGGTGTCGACCTGATGGCGATCTGGCGGGCGCTGCGCATGGGGAAGTAGGTTCGAGCCAGAGGAGCTACCGGATCACCGAGCGCTCGCGGTCCTGCTTGCCCTTCTTCTCGAGCTTCTTCTTCGGCGCTGGCTTCTCGGCTTCGCTCTCTTCTTCGCCCGCCCCACCCATCTCTGCCTCGGCGCCGCGCATCGCGGCCCTCATCGCCTTGTCGATGATCTTCTGCAGGCTGCCTTCGAAGTTGCCCTCGCCCGAGAACAGGTTGTCGAGCAGACCCTCGACATCCCCGGCGATGCCGAGCTTCTTCAGTTCCGCGTCGTTGCCGATCTCGTGTTTGACGTCCTTCAGCGCCGACTTCGCCGTGCGGCGCACGAACTCGCCCAGCATCTCCTGGTTGCGTTCGTTCTCGAGGAAACCGACGACGAGTTTGCCGATGCCGTCGGCGAGCCCGAGTTCACGCAGGTCCGGGTCGTCCTTCAGTTCCTTGACGACCAGCTTGCCGGCACCCTTCATCGCCGCCTTGACGACATCGTCGAGCGACCCCTCCAAGCCCTTGCCGCTGCCGATGCTGTCGAGCAGGTGCATCACTTCGTCGGTGATGCCGAGCTCGCGCAGATCCTTGTCGCCGAGGATCTCCACGCGCGCTTCCTCCAGGCCGCCCTGGATCAGGCCGCGCAGGTCCGCACCCGACGGCATGCC
>JAYUCN010000091.1:0-6244 GCA_043740335.1 Planctomycetota bacterium | reverse complement strand
TTGGTGCTGACATCCTCGGCGAGAAGACCGCCGTGCTCGAGGCCGCGGTGGTGCCACCGCGACCGCGGCCCGCGTCGATGGCGCCGCGGCCGCGAGCACCCGCAGCGAAGGGGATGCAGAAGCCTGACCCGGTGCCACCGCGCGAGGCGCAAGCACAGCAAGGGCGGCGCGAGGTGGGGGTGCGCAAGTCGCCGGTCCCCGCTTCGGTCGAGGTGGTCGGTGCAGGACCGGCGGCAAAGCACCCGCGGCGTACGCGAACCGTGAAGGTGGCAGCACCGCGACGACTTCCCTTCGAGCGCGGCTCGCCCGTGGCAAGTGTGCTCGTGCCCTTGGCCCTGTTCGCCGTGGGTGGAACGAGTGCAGCCTGGTTCTTCGCCATGCAGCAGAATCTCGTGATGGCGGGCATCCTCGGCGGCCTGACTCTCATCGCTTCGGCGTTCTCGTGGCTTTGGCTGCGGGGCTGAGCGTGGATTGGCCCCTCGCCCAGGCGGACTCTATCCTGCGCTTGTGCCGACCTACCTCCTGACGATCGCCTACGACGGCACGCACTACCACGGTTGGCAACGGCAGGCCGGTCAAGCGACCGTGCAGGAGCAGCTCGAACGGGCGTTCGCGGCGGTGGACCTTGCCGCGATCCACGTCGAAGGCGCGGGTCGGACCGATGCCGGGGTGCACGCCATCGGCCAATGCGCTCACGTCGTCCTGGAGCGACCGTTCGCACCCGATCGCCTGCAGCTCGCCCTCAATAGCAACCTGCCTGCCGACATCGCCGTGCAGGCCGTGCGCGAGGCGCCGGCCGGGTTCCATGCGAGGTTCCACGCGGGTGGCAAGCGCTACGCCTATCGCTGCCTGGTCACCAGCGTGCGGCCGGCGATCGGGCGCAGCCTCTACCACTGGGTGCGGCGTCCGGTCGACCTCGCGGCGATGCGTCGCGCTGCCGGGTGTCTGCGCGGCAAGCACGACTTCGCCTCGTTCGCGACCAATCCGGACTATCCGAGGCAGCGCGGTACCGTGCGCACGCTGCAACACGTGCATCTCGTCGGCCGCCCGGGTGGCTTCGACTTCGTCGTGCAGGGCAGCGGCTTCCTCTACAACATGGTGCGCAACCTGGTCGGGTCGTTGCTCGAAGTCGGCTACGGCAATCGCCCGGCGAGCTGGCTCGGCGAAGTCCTCGTGGCCAGGGAACGCCGGCAGGCCGGGCCCACAGCACCGCCGCACGGTCTCTATCTGCTGCGAGTCCTCTACGCACGCGACCTGTCGCCAGCGGGCGACGAGCCGGGCATCGCGAACGACGACGAGGTCTGAATCGCGCGGCGGCTCAGCTTCGTCACCTGGCCGGCTGGCGACAGGGCGTTGACGAAGTTCGGCCACGACGAATACTCGATTGGCCCAGCCGTTCTGGGCCGTCCCCCGGAATCATCCATGCAAGCCATCCTGCTCCCGTCCTTCCTTGCCCTGGCCGTCGGTGCGGCCGTGTCTGCCCAGGCGCCGCGACCGGTCTTCCAGGCCGTCGAAGATGTGCTGCCAGCTTCGACCTACGCCGCGGCGCGCTTCGGCGGCCTCGCTGCCTGCAGCGAAGCGTCAGGCGCCTTGCCCCTGGCGGTCGTCGTCAACACGTTCCTGCAGCGGGTGCCGGCCGAGGTCCGCGCCCAGTACCTCGAGCAGGGCCTCGACCAGGGTGCGCAACATCTCCAGCACATCCTGCAGCAGGTTGGCGTGAGCCCGGCCGACCTGCGCGCTGTCGTGCGGCAGCCCATGACGGTGGCGATCGGGCGACTGTCGATCGAGGGCATGGGGCCGTCGGTGGCGCTCGTCATCGAGGAAGGCGAGAGTAGAAAGGCGATCGGTCGTTGCATGGCGGCGCTCGAGAACGTCGCGTTGCAAGCCGGAGCCGGGAAGGTCGACGAAGTGATGCTCGGCGACCTGAGGGTGCGCCATGCGCAGATCCGGAAGGGTCCATCCGTCTTCGCGGGTTCGGTGGGTGGCTACTTCGTCCTCACCAACAGCCGCGGCTACCTGCGCGACATCGCCGACGTCGTACGCGGGGCCCAGGCGGGGTTGGCGAAGAGCTCGCGGCTCGACGTCCTGCGTCGCCGCCTGCCCGAACCTGCACTTGCTGCCGTGTTCTTCAACACCGCGACCCTGGCCTCGATGCTGGATGCCCACCTTCCGTACGAGGCCGCGGAGTTCGCCGCAGCACTCGGGCTCGGCCAGGTCGACGCGCTCTACGCCGGCACCGCGGCGTCGACGCACGGCGGCAGCGATGTCGCGCATCTGGGGCTCGCCGGCAGTGAGCACGGTCTCATGAAGGCGCTGCTCGCGCAGCCGGCCGACCTGGAGTTCGCCAGCATGTGTTCGCAGAACACGGTCGTCTTCGGCGCCGGCAGCTTCGATGTGCCCGCGGTGGTCGACGCGTTCCAGCGCTTCGTCCAACTGCTGCCCGAACCGGCTCGCGACGAACTGCGCGACGACTTGCGGCGCGACTTCGGCGGAGAGCTGCGGCACCTCGGCATGACGCCGGAGGCCGCCGAGGGTCTGTTGCGAGCCTTCGGCAACCAGTTGGGTTTCGCGATCGGCCTCGAAAAGGGAGCCGTGCCGAAGCCCGAACTGCTGTTCCGGATCGCCGTGCGCGACGCCAAGGCGGTGGCGCCGCTGCTGCAGCAGCTCGAAGCGATGGCGGCCGCGCGGGGCGGCGTCGAGTGGAAGACGCGCAAGGTCGGCGAGCGTGAGATCCGCTTCTGCAACGTCTCGCCGGAGGGCGTCGACCTGCAACTGTCGCCCTGCTACGTGCTCACGGAGAGAGCACTCCTGTGCGGCTCCGATGTCGCCGCCCTCGTGCGGGCGCTGCGCCAAGGCGACAAGCCGGCGGAGAGCTTCGCCGCGCAAGCCGACTTCAAGGCGCTCCAGACCACGGCGGCTGGCGGCAGCGGCGTGCTGCACCTGCGCTTGTTCCGCGCCGCGGAACTCGGCTGGCGGTCGATCGAGACGATGGTGTATCCGCAGCTCGATGCGCACAAGGACCAGGTGGGTTTTGGCAGCGAGGCACTGCCCGACGCCGAGGCGATGGCGAAGGCGCTCGGCACGAGCACGTTCGTCTACACCGTCGACGACGACGGCATCACGCTGAAGAGTCACGGCACGTTGACGTTCGGCTCGCTGCTCGCCGCGTTCGGCATGCTGGGCGACGAAGTGCTGAGTCGCGCGAGCGGCAAGGTGTACTGACAGCGATACTCAGATACTCAGACCCTGCCGAGCACGACCTTCAGCGGTGGCTTGCCGTCGAACGACGGAAAGTCCTCGTCGAGCGTGATCGGCTCGAGCGATTGCAGCGGTCGTCCGGCCTTGTCGGCGCAGCGCCGCAGGTCCTCGTGCCAGGTCGCTGCGTCGACCTTGGCCACGTGGTTGGTGGCGAGCACGGCGCCACCGTCGGCAAGGGCGAGCAGGCACGGCTTCCACAGCGACTGGTAGTCGTGCACGACGTCGATCGTGCCGAACGGGCCCTTCGCGAAGCGCGGCGGATCGAGCACGATCAGGTCGAAACTCTGCACCTCGACGCGCGGGAACGGCACCTGCCGCCCAGGCCGTTGCACCGGCAGCCCTGCGAGCTGACGCAGCACCGGGATGCAGTCCGATCGCAGCACCGTGAAGCGTTCGGGGGCGATGCCGTTCCGTTTGGCGTTGCGCGTGCCCACGTCGAGTGCCGTCTGCGAGAAGTCGACGTTCAGCACCCTGGCAGCACCCGCCATGGCGGCGACGAGGCCGACGCCGCCGGTGTAGGCGAACAGGTTCAGCACGGACTTGCCGGCGGCGAGCGTGCGCACCAGGGCCCGGCCAGCCCGCATGTCCAGGAACAGCCAGGGATCCTGGCCACGATGCCGCGCTTGCACGAGAAAGCGCACGCCGGCTTCGTGGCACTCCTGCTCGGCGAGAGCTGCGGCCACCGGCTCGTGTTCGACGAAGCCGGGCAGCAAGGTGGTGCCGCGGTGGTTGCAGACGATCGGCAAGTCGAGGGCCAGAGCCCGGCAAGCGACATCGCGCAACCTGTCCACGATCTGGGCGGCCAGCCCTTCGCGGAACGTCTGCAGCAGCAGCAGGGCCCCGTAGCGATCGAGCGTCACCCCGGGCACGCCTTCGGCGATGCCGTGCAGGAGCCGGTAGCAGTCCGTGCCACAGCCGTGCAGCCGCTGCAGCAGGGCGGCTCGTCGTTCGATGGCCTCTGCGAGACCGGTTGCGAGCTGATCGACCTGGATCACGATGCCGAAGGGTTGCTCGGTTGTTCGATGATCTCGTAGAGCCCGTGGCGGTCGCCGCGGATGCGTCCCTTCGCCTCGAGCGCCTGCCACACTTCGGCCGGGTATTGCGGCGGCGGTTTGACAGCGACGACGCCCGAGCGCCCGCCCCTGCTCATCGGGTCGTGCCCCAGCTTCGACTCGTCGTCGAGCCGCGTCAGCTTGATGCGCTTCTTCAACGCCTTCATCGCGCGCAGCAGCGTCTCCTTGGTGAACGTGCCGTCCGGGTTGCGTTCGACGAGGTGGCTCGGTTCAGAATGGGGCGGTTGCATGCAGGGATCATGGCAAAGACACCGGGGTCGGCCAATCGGTGCTTGCGGTTTCGGGGCCGATGCGTAATCGAATCCCGCATGGCCAGTGGCAACGAACTCGAGCTCGTGTGCAAGATGCTGCGCGCCAAGGTGCGCGCTGGTGCGCCCGTGACCGTGAACGCCGCCGAACTGCGGCTCCTGCTCGACGAGGTCGCACGTTTGCTGCAGAGCAACGACCGGCTGCGGCGGCAGAATCGGCGCGCGCGCCTGAAGCTCCAGCGGGCCGGCCTCGCCGAGGACAGCGGCGAGCAAGCACCCGAGGATGTCGGCGAAGTGTGACCATGGTTCGCATCCTGCTCGTGCATTGGCATGCCGACGAATGTGCGGAACGCGCCGCCCGCTTGCAGAAGCTCGGCTACGGAGTCGATACGCACTGGCGGCCGGACGCCGGCGGCGACCTCACCCGTTCCCTCACCGGTTCCCCACCGGCCGCCGTCGTCATCGACCTCGCTCGCTTGCCCTCGCACGGCCGCGCGATCGCGCTGTGGTTGCGCGAACGCAAGGCGTTGCGCACCGTGCCCATCGTGTTCGTGCCCGGCGACGCGGCGAAGACGGCGCGCCTGCGCGAGGTGTTGCCGGATGCTCACTACGCGCCGTGGTCGCGCATGCAGACAGCGCTGAAGAAGGCGATCGCCGCACCGCCGCGCGATCCCATCGTGCCGAAGGCCCCTGACTATTCGGGCACGCCGCTGCCGAAGAAGCTGGGGCTCAAACCGGGTGGGCGGCTCGGGCTCGTGCGTGCGCCCAAGGACTTCGCGGCCACGCTCGGCGATCTCCCTGCGGGCGCCACCACGACGAAGCGGTTCCAAGGTGAGCTCGATGTCGTCGTGCTCTTCTGTCGTGCGCTCACTGAGCTGCGCGCCGATTGGCGCCGTGCGGCAGATTGCCTTGCCGAACACGGGAGCCTCTGGGTGGCATGGCCCAAGCAGGCGTCGGGACAGACCACGGATCTCACGGAGTCGGTCGTGCGCGCGTTCGGTCTCGACCAGGGCCTCGTCGACACCAAGGTCTGCGCGATCGATGCGGTGTGGTCCGGCCTGCGGTTCTCGCGGCGGCGGGCCAAGGCGTAGTACCTGCCGTTTGCGGGCGGGGCCCGCCTTCCGTATCCTCGGGCCTTGCCGTCCAGGAGGCCCCGTGGTACCGCTTGAGAAGTTCGTCGTGTGGTTCAGTCTCTGCCTTGCCCTCTTGCTGGGTAGCGCGGTCCGCGCTCAGGACGGGATCAAGTACTTCCCGCCGGAGAAGTTCGAGCGCGCGACGAAGACGGATGACAAGGGCATGGAACAGTGGGCGGAGTACGTGGAGAACAAGTGCCCGAACTGCTCCGGCACCGGCAAGGCGAAGTGCACGACCTGCGTGCGGTATGCGGAGCAGGCGACGACCTGTCCTGAGTGCAAGCGCACCAAGGAACGCGAAGTCGTCTGCCGCGCCTGCGCCGGCACGGGCGCGATGTCGATGGCGCTGAAGTAGTCGAGCTTGGCCAGCGATTCGCGCAGGTGGTCCAGGCGCGCCTGGTCCCAGGGCGTGCCGGGCTTCCAGGTCTGGATCTTGCCGAGCAGCGCCGGATCGAGGATTTCCTTCGGCAGTTGCTCGTACTGCACCGGGCCCAAACCGTAGCGGCGGCCGCTGCTCCAGGCCAGCGCGATG
>JAYUCN010000090.1:0-15625 GCA_043740335.1 Planctomycetota bacterium | reverse complement strand
GATGAAGGATCGCCGCTTCGGCCGGATCGTCAACATCGGCAGCGAGGTCTTCCGCCGCGGCGTGCCGAACTTCTCGCCGTACGTCGCGGCCAAGGGCGCGCAGGCCGGTTGGACGCGCAGCATGGCCAGCGAATTGGCTCCGTGGCAGATCACCGTCAACATCGTGTCGCCAGGTTGGATCCCGGTCGAACGGCATGCGAACGACCCGCAGGAGCAGAAGGACGCCTACAAGTCGCTCATCCCGATGCGGCGCTGGGGCGTGCCCGGCGACGTCGGCGGCGTCGTGGCCTTCCTCGCCAGCGACGCCGCTGCGTTCGTCACGGGCCAGGACATTGCCGTGAACGGTGGCATGACGCTCTGCTGAACTCCGAGGCTCCCATGCACAAACTCGCGCTCGTCCTCTCGTTCCTGTTGCCGGCGGTCGCCGCCGTTCGCCTCGGCGCGCAGGACACCCCGCCGCCGCCGAAGAAGCCCAAGCTCGCCTTCGTCACCAACTGCGTCGCCGAGTTCTGGACCGTCGGCACGTTCGGCGTCGAGGCCGCCAAGAAGGAATTCGGCGTCGAGGCCGTCGTGCGCATGCCTGCGAACGGCACCGCCGAGGAACAGAAGCGCATCCTCGAGGACCTGCTGGCCAAGGGCGTGCAGGGCATCGCCATCAGCCCCAAGGACCCCGAGAACATGACGGCGCTGCTCGACCAAGTCGCGGCACGCGCGGTGCTCATCACGCACGACTCCGACGCGCCGAAGAGCAAGCGCCTGTGCTACGTCGGCATGGACAACTACGACGCGGGTCGGCTCTGCGGCCAGCTCGTCGCAGAAGCCATGCCGGGTGGTGGGGCCGTCGTCATCCTGGTCGGCAACCTCGACCAGGACAATTCGCGGCGGCGCCGGCAGGGTGTGATCGATCAGCTGCTCGGGCGCACGCGCGATCCGCAGCGCTTCGACAAGCAGGACGCGACCCTGAAGGGCGACAAGTACGAGATCCGCGCGACCTTCACGGACCAGTTCGATCGGCAGAAGGGCAAGGCGGCGGCGCAGGACTCGCTCACGCGCTGGAGCGACATCGGCTGCATGGTGGGCCTGTTCGAGTACGAGCCGCCGCTCATGCTCGAAGCCGTGAAGTCGGCGAACCGGCTCGGCAAGGTGGCGCTGGTCGGCTTCGACGAGAACGAAGCCACGCTGCAGGGCATCGTCGATGGGCACATCCACGGCACCGTCGTGCAGAACCCGTACGAGTACGGGCGACGTTCGCTGGAGCTGCTCGGCAAGCTCGTGCGCGAGAGCGACCCGGCGAAGCGCGCGGCGCTGTTGCCCAAGGGCGGCTTCCTCGACATCCCGGCCCGCCAGATCAGGAAGGACAACGTCAAGGCGTTCTGGGACGACCTCAAGGTGAAGACGGGAAAGAAGTGAGCGGATGACGGCGCCGCTCCTCGAAGTCTGCGCGATCTCCAAGTCCTTTCCCGGCGTGCGCGCGCTGCAGGACGTCGACTTCGCCGTGCAGCGGGGCGAGGTCGTAGCGCTCATCGGCGAGAATGGTGCTGGCAAGAGCACCTTGATGAAGATCCTGGCCGGCGTGCACCGGCCCGACCGCGGCGAGGTTCGGCTCGAGGGGGCGCTGGTCGAACTGCGGAGTCCGGCCCAGGCGCTGCGCGCGGGGATCGCGTTGATCCATCAGGAACTGAGTCTGTGCGACAACCTCACGGTCGCGGGGGCACTGTTCCTCGGCGCCGAGTTGCGACGCGGACCGTTTCTCTGCGCACGTGCAATGACGGCGGCGGCACGCCAGGGCTTGGCACAGCTCGGTCTCGACGTGGCACCTTCTGCGCTGGTCGCCACGCTGAGTCCGGGACAGAAGCAGCTGCTCGAGATCGCGCGTGCGCTGCGGGCGAACGCGCGCGTGCTCATCATGGACGAGCCGACCTCGAGCCTGACTCAGGTCGAGACCGAGCGCCTGTTCGCCGTCGTCCGCGAGCTGCGCACGCAGGGCGTCGGCATCGTCTACATCTCGCACCGGCTCGGCGAAGTGCAGCAGATCGCGGACCGCGTGGTCGGGCTGCGCGACGGCAAGAACAGTGGCGAGATGCCAGGCAGCGAGGTCACGCACGAACGCATGGTGTCGCTCATGGTGGGGCGCTCGCTGTCGACGACGCGCCGCGTTCCGCATGCGCCCGGCGAGGTCGTGCTGCGCGTGCGCAACTTCCGAACAGTCACGTTTCCGCGCGTCGAGGTGAACCTCGAGGTGGCCCGCCACGAAGTGGTGGGCATCGCCGGCCTGCTCGGTTCGGGGCGCAGTGAACTGCTGCGTGCGCTGTTCGGCGCCGATCGTGCCCTTGGCGGCGACCTCGACGTCGATGGCAATCGCCTCGCTGAACATGGACCCGCTGAGGCGGCGGCGGCAGGCCTCGTGCTGTTGCCTGAGGATCGCAAGGTGCAGGGCCTCGTGCTCGGCATGTCGGTCATGCACAACCTGTCGCTGCCGACGCTGCATCGGCGCGGTGCCTTCATCGACCGCGTCTGGGAACGCTCCCTCAGCGACCGTTCGATCGGCGACCTCGGCATCCACGCGAGCAGCGGCGCGCAGATCACGGGCACGCTGTCCGGCGGCAACCAGCAGAAGGTCGTGCTCGGCAAGTGGCTGGCGGCGTCGCCGAAAGTGCTGCTGCTCGACGAACCGACGCGCGGTGTCGACGTCGGTGCGCGCGCCGAGATCTATGCGCGGCTGCACGAACTGGCGGCGCAGGGGCTCGCGATCCTGTTCGTGAGTTCGGAACTCGAAGAGGTGCTTGCGTTGGCCGATCGTGTGGTGGTGTTGCATCAGGGCCGGGTCGCGGGCGAACTGGCGCGCGATCAACTCAGCGAAGAGAACGTCATGATGCTGGCGACGTCCGCGGCGACCTCGGGAGTACCGTGAAGAAGGTGCTCGGCATCGCGGTGCTGCTGCTCGTGATCGCGATCGTGACGACGGTGCTGTCGCGCGACCCCGACTCGGGCCGCTACACGTTCCTGTCGGCCTACAACCTCGAGAACGTGCTGCAGCGCATCGGCATCTTCGGCGTGCTCAGCATCGCCGCGGCGTTCGTGATCGTCACGGGCGGCATCGACCTGTCGATCGGTTCGGTCGTGTGCGTGACCGGTTGCGTGTTGCCGTGGCTGCTGCGCGATCTAGGCCTGCCGCCGCTTGTGGCCATGGGGCTCGTGCTGCTGCTCGCCGCCGGCATCGGCCTGTGGCACGGCGTGCTGATCGTCGGTCTCGGCCTGCAGCCGTTCGTCGTCACGCTGTGTGGTCTGCTGCTCTACCGCGGCCTGATGCGCAAGTTCACGGGCGACCAGACCATGGGTTTTGGCGACACCGCGGAAGGGCTGCGCGTGCTCGCCACGGGTCGCGTGCCGGTCTCGGCGGACTTCGGCGTGCCCGTGGCCTTGCTGGTGCTGGCCGTGATCGCGGTGCTGACGTCGGTCCTGTGGACGCGCACGGTGTGGGGCCGCCATCTGTTCGCGCTCGGGCGCAACGAGGAGGCGGCGCGGTTTGCGGGGGTCGCGACGGGGCGGCTCACGGTGCTCGCTTACGTGATGTGTGCGCTGCTCGCGGGGCTCGGCGGGTGTCTGTCCGTGCTCGACGTGAACTCCGCCCAGGCGTCCAACTTCGGCACCTTCTACGAACTCTATGCGATCGCCGGGGCGGTGCTCGGCGGTGTCGCGCTGCGCGGCGGCGAAGGCATCGTGCTCGGCGTCGTGCTCGGCGCGTCGCTGATGCAGTTGCTCCAGAACACGATCAACCTCGTGTTCAAGGACAACCAGCTCGAGTTCGCCGTCGTTGGCGCGGTGATCCTCGCTGGCGCCGCCGTCGACGAGGGTCTGCGGCGTTGGTGGCAGCGGCGCCGTTCTTGATCTTCGGTGGTGGGACCGGGTGCTGCCGGCGGTGCCGTTCCGCCGCATCGGCGTGGGCTCGGCGCGCTCGGCGCAGGCGGCGCAGGCTGAAGGGACTCCCTGCTGCGGTCGGCCTGCGGTAGACTTCTGCCTTCCACCTCCCACCGAAATGTTTCGTTCATGCGACTAGAACCCACCCGCGCGCTCCTCGCCGCTCTCTGTGCTGCTGCTTGCGGTACATTCCTGCTGCCATCCCAGCAGCAGACGACGCCCACCGTGCAGGTCGCCTTGGCACCACCGACCCTGCTCAAGATGTTCGACGCGATGGCCGGCACGGTACAGCAACTGCAGGTGCCGAACGGCAATCCTGCGGCGGCTCTCATCGACGTCGTGTTCGCCGGCGTACCCCAGGTGCTCGAACTGCACCAATTCGACGTGCGCTCGCCAAGCTTCCAGTTGTTCGAACGAGGACCAGGGGGGCTTCTGTTGCTGCCGACCCCGACGTGTGTGACCTACCGCGGCGCCCTGCAGGGCGAGTCGGGCAGCGAAGTCGCCGCGACGCTCGTCGGTGGGTCGTTGACGGCCTACGTGCGGCGCGCCATCGGGGAACTGTGGCTCGTGCAGGCGGTGCGTGAGGTCGTGCCGACCGCTGGGCCAACTGCGCACATCGTCTTTCGTGGCGCCGACAGTAGCAACCTCAACTACCACTGCGGTGTGCCGGGTGTGCAACAGGGCGTCGTGCCCACGGTCGGCGGCGAGGACGCCGTCTACGCCTGCCAACTGGCGATCGAAGCCGACAACCCGCTGTTTGTGCTCAATGGCAGCAACACGACGAACACCCAGAACGACGTCACCGGGATCGTCAATGCCATGGACATCATCTACCGGCGCGACGTCCTGGTGGCGCTGCAGGTGTCCCAGCTGATCGTCGACAGCGGGCCGGACCCCTACACGACGAGCGTCGCGACCGCATTGCTGCCGCAGTTCGGAAACTACTGGAATGCCAACCACGGCGGTGTGGCACGGGACACGGCGCACCTGTTTACGGGACGGCCGATGGGCGCCAGCAGCGGCGGCACGATCGGCCTCGCCTACGTGGGTGTCGTCTGTTTCCTGAACTCGGCGTATGGCGTCTCCCAGACGCGATTCAGTACCAACTACGGCTATCGCGTCGGTGTGACTGCGCACGAGATCGGCCACAACTTCAACGCTGCCCACTGCGACAGCGCCCCGCCCTGCTACATCATGTGCTCGGGAATCGGCGGCTGCCAGAACAACCAGGCCGCGTTCAGCGCCAACGAAGCCGCGCAGATCATCGCCTACCGGCAGTCGGTCGGTTGCCTGGCGCTGCTCCAGACGGTGCCGCAGATCCTGTCAGCGACACCGATCCAGTTCCCGACCGTCAACCCGCCGCTCGTGACGCTCACCGGCAACGGGTTCATCGGCACGACGTCGATGTTGGTTGGGACGCAGCCGGTCACGACCGGGATCACGATCGTCAGCGACACGCAGCTGCGGTTCGTGCCACCGACCGGGCTGGCGCTCGGCATCCAGACCTTGACTGCCACGAACGGGGCCGGCACGAGCAACGTCTACGGGCTCCTGTACACGAACGCCAATCCGGCCCAACTGGTCGTTCCGGCGTTTGCCATTGGTGGCAGCACCCTCACCTGGCGGCTGGGTGGCGTGCAGAACGACACTGGATACTTCGGCATCAGCATCCTCAACACGACCTCGCCGTTCCAAGGTCAGCTACTGCTCGATGGTTTCATCCTGCTCTGGGCCGGCGCCTTGGACGCAAACGGCATGGCCGTGCTGCCAGTGCCTGTTCCCGTCGGTCTGTTGAGTGGCTGGACCATCTATTCGCAGATGCTCGACGAGATCCCGTTCACGGGGACGTTGCGGAGCTTGTCGACCGTGAAGTCGACGCTGTTCTTCTTCTAGATTGGCGCAGCGGACCAAGACGCTGCTCGCCGCCTCGAAGCGCCGCTGCCTGTCCGGGCCCGGCTACTGGCCGAATGCGTGAATGCCGAGGCTCGCGATGGCAGTGCCGGCCGCGACGTTCAGGCCGACGATCTGCACGAACAGGTGACTGCTTGGCGGCAGCACCGCGGCCTGGAAGGAGAAGTAACCCTGCGCGTAGGGGCCGAAGATCAGCTCGGCGCTCGACAGTTGTGGGCAGCTGCATGGGATCGCCATCGGCAACTGCAGCTGCGCCTGCCCGACCAGGAACACGAAGAAATCTGGCGCGGGTGCCGTGAAACCGATTTGCAGGAACGAGGTGCCGTTCATGAATTGGCGGATCAGCGTCGGGGCGCAGTTCGCGGGCCCGTATGCGATCAGGCCGTCTGCGTGCGGCACGAACCGCATCGTGGCGCGCGTCGAGTAGTCGCCAATATTGGTGCCGATCAGCGCGCCCTGATGCTGCACTCGCACGACGAACACCTGCCCCGGCAGCAGCGTGCAAGGCTGGCTGTAGCTGTGCCACGGTGGAGAGACATCGTTCAGCTCCACGGAGCCATCGTCGCCGAAGTCGCAGCTGATCGTGCCCGTGCCGAATCCGTACCCTGCGGATGGCACGAACTGCGCCTCCGCAACCAGAACCCCGCTGATCGGCGTGGCACTCGAGAACTCGACCAGCTCCGCGCCACTCTCCTGCGAGCTGAACGGCACGGCGCCCATGGCGCCGGTATAGTAGCCGGCGAAAGGCTGGAGCTCGCAGGTCGTTCCATACGGGCTGCCCGATGGCGTGACCGTGAGCTGGGTGCCGCCGCCAAGACCGTTGGGCAGCACGCTGCTGACGCCGATCGAACCGGCGTTCGTCACGTCCGTACCGACGGGAACCGTCAGCGTTTGCTGTGCTGCGCCGGTTACCTGGGCTTGCAGTGAGAGCGTCTGCGCGATGACCACGCGCACCGACACCTGGGCCGTGCTGGCGACCGCGAACAGTCCGAACGCAACGAGGCGTGGCGGGAGAGACGTCATGGTGACCTACTTGTTGAGCTCCTGCCAGCGCATCGCGATGCCCGCGGGATAGGCCTCGCACTCGGCCGCGAAGACGCGCGCGGCGAGCGTCGTGGCACTGTCCTTGGCGAGCACCGGCACCCGCGCTTGCAGCAGGATGCGGCCCGCGTCGTAGCGCTCGTTGCAGAGGTGGACCGTGCAGCCGGACTCGGTGTCACCGCTCGCGAGCACCGCCGCATGCACGCGTTCGGCGTACATGCCCTTGCCGCCGAACTTCGGCAGCAGGGCTGGATGGATGTTGAGCACCCGGCCCGCGAACTCGGGCACGATCGGCAGCAGCCGCATGTAGCCGGCGAGCACCACGAGGTCGATGTCGAGTTCCATGAGCCAGGACCAGGTCGCCGATGGTTCGCGCACGTGACGCGCCTCCAGACCGTGTTCCATCGCGCGCTGCAACCCGAACGCGTCGGCGCGATCGCTCGCCACGCCGCAAACCGTTGCCCGCATGCGACCGTCGCCGATGCGATCGAGCAGGTTCTGGAGCGTGCGGCCAGCACCACTGAGCAACACCCCGAGTCGCGGTCGCAGGTTGGCACGTTTGGTCATGGGCCACGCCTCATGCTTGCCGCGTGGCGGCGACGACGCCGACCAGCAGACTGGCCATGCGAGGTGCGGCGAGGTCGGCGGCGTCGATCATGGCCTCGATCGAAACCTGCGACGACCGGCCGGCGAGCAGTTGTTGCGTGATCCCCGCCAGCGCGAGCACCTGGAAACCCACGTGCACCGCCGCCAGGGTCTCTGGCACGAGCGACATGCCGACCAGATCGGCGCCCGCCTGACGCAGGAACCGATACTCGGCGCGCGTCGGCATGCTGGGGCCAGCGATGGCGGCGAACACACCGGGCACACACGGAATGCCGGCCCGCAGTGCGACGTCGCGGGCCACTTCCTGCCATTCGCGCGAATAGGGCTCGCTCATGTCGGGGAAGCGCGGGCCGAGCTGGTCGTCGTTGGGGCCGAGCAGCGGGTGCAAGCCACTGAGATTGAGGTGATCCTCGACCACGGCGATCATGCCCGGCTCGATCTGCTGGGACAGGCTCGCCGCCCCCGCGGTCAGGATCAGCAGGTCGCAGCCGAGCGCGCGCAGGACGCGAACGGGCAGCGCCAGGTCCGCCGCCGAGAGGCCCTCGTAGATGGCGAGCGGGGCATCGGCGACGGCCACGGCGACGCCTTCGAGCAGACCGACGAGCAGCGGCGATTGCAGGGACGCGCCCGGCAGGTCGTCACCGTGCAGCACGACCTTCTCCTTGAGCTGGTTGGTGATGGAGGCATGCCCCGAACCGAGCAGCATCGCGACCCGGGGTCGCAGTGACGTGCGCTCCTGGACGAACTGGGCGACGTCACGAGCGACGGTACGGTGGTGCGCAGGCGAGGCCATGCAGAAAACGTTAGCGGGGAGCCGTGCCTTGCGCCCGTGAACTGCCGCTTTTGCCAGGCGACCGGCCGCTGCTCGTGTCAGTTCGAGCGCGGGGACGGGGTGCTCTCGGGTGCGCTCGTCGCCGCCATGCCGCCACCGACCTTCGGCAGCCCCGCGAGGTCCAGGACCCGTTCCACGAGTCGCACCCGTTCCTGCATGGAGAGCGACTCGACCGGGATGTACGGCACGTCGAAGACCTCGAGCAACAGCTTGACCATGCCGTCGATGCGCACGACTTCTTCCCACTCGAGCCCGGCCCGGACGCCGTCGGCGACCACGAGCTCGCGGTGTGGCCGCAGGAAGAACACGAGCCCTTCGCGGACCCAGTTCATGTACTCCGCGAGTCGGCGGTCGCGGAAGACCTCGCCGAGGATCGTGCTGTGGTGGGCGGCGTAGGCGAGGTTGCAGAACGCGCGGTCGCTGACGAACGGCCCCCCGACCGCCCGCTCGGCTTCGATCTGGCGACGGAACACCTCGCGCTGGTAGGTGTTCACGAGCTCGATGTCGGTGCGCAGTGTGTCCAGCTTCGCCTCCATCTCGGCGAGCACGCCGCGGGCGACCTCGGCGATCATGGGCATGCCGTAGTGATCGCGCACCCACCGCGCCAGCGTCGTCTTGCCCGTCGCATGGGCACCCACGAGGTAGATCCGATGGGGGGTCGACGAGCCGAGGGCGCGGTTCTGGAGCATGGCAACGACAAAGGGTACCACGTCCAGGCGTCGGCACAAGGCAGGGAACCCGCGGTTGGCCCGCGGTCAGGCTTCGGTGGTCGGCGGCTTCTCGGCGCGCGCGGCCGCGCGCAGGACCAGTCGCGCCCGCGTCGACACCGAGGGCTCGGCGAAAGCACGTTCGATCACGGACTGCGGCGCGGCGAGCGTCTGCAGCAGGAGGTCGGCCAGGAGGCTCGGCGGGGCCGAGGCGGGCAAGGGCAGCGGCTCCTTGAGCCGGGCCGAGGTCGCGGCGTGCAGGCGTCGCGCGAGTTCGACGGCTTCCGCGGCGGCGGCGTCGATCTCGACGAAGGGCTCGCACTGCACCTTGCGGTAGAGTCGGTCGCTCGCGACTTCGTGGATGCGAACGCGCGCAAGCCCGAGCACCCAGATGTGGAAGCGGCCGTCGGGCAGCTTCTCATGGCGGAGGATCTCGCCGAAGCCGGCGACCGGCAGCACGTCGGGTACGTCGCGAAGGGTCCCGGGAGCCGCAATTGGCTGGGCGCCGATCACGAGGCGACCCGGGCCATCCAGGAGGTCGGCGACGAGCTGCCGGTAGCGCAGTTCGAACACGTGCAGGGGCAGCACCTGATGCGGAAACAGGAAGACCCCCGGCAGGGGAAAGATCGGTACCGGTGATGTTGGCAGCTGCACGTCCACGCTGGGGCCAGACCTTACCACGGGGCAAGAGGCACGTGTTGGATTGGTACGCGCGATCTACCGGCGTGCGACCTCGCGAGCGAGGTCGCCTCTCAGGCGACACGCCTGCTGAGGACGCCGCAGCGGCGCCCGATGCGCTGGCGTCGCCGGCTAGCGTTCCCCGCGTTGCGGCGTCAGGGCATGACATGAGCGAGGTCGCCTCTCAGGCGACGTCGCTCAGTGCTGGTAGATCTCGGCCGTCGTCGGGCCACCGCCGACGATCATGATCGTGCCGTCGGGCAGGTTCACCGTGGTCGGGAACAGGCGCGTTGCCGCCATCGAACCCGTGGGCGCGATCGTGTTGGGGCCCTGGGCGAAGAGATCGGCGGTCTGCGTCGCCGCGAGCACGAACGTCGAGGTGGGTATGTCGATCGTCAGCTGGAAACCGCCGGCGATGAGGGCGGCGCCGTTCGGCAGGGGTGCGACGGCGGCACCCGCGCGACCGATCTGCATGCCGTTCACGGTGGCGAACGTGCCGAAGCTGCCGATCACCGGCGAGTAGACCTGGCAGTCCGTGCGCGTCGTGAAGATGAGATCGGCGATGTTGAGCGTCGTCAGGAAGACCGTGAAGTCGATGTTGATCCCGCCGACGAGCAGCACCTTGCCGTTGCTGAGCGGGGCCGCCGTGTGCAGGAAGCGCCCGCCACTGAAGAAGGCGGGGAAGCCGAAGCTGTTCGTCGCCGGGTTGAAGCGATACGCCGTGGCCGAGATCGTGGGGATGTTGACGATCGGCAGCAGGCTGATGCCGCCGGCGATGAGGACCTGGCCGCTCGTGAGCGTCGTCGAGGTGTGCAGGCCGCGTGCCTCGAGCATGTTGGGACCGGCCGAGAACGTGTTCGTCATCGGATCGAAGATCTCGGTCGAGACCAGCAGCCCCGTGAACAGCGACAGCGGATTGGCGAGGTCGAGCGCCGAGAGGCCGCCCGTGACGAGGACCTTGCCGTTGCCCATGAGCGACGCGCCGTGGCCGGCGCGTGGCGAGGCCATCGTGAGCGTCGTCGTGGTCTGGGCGACGGGGTCGTAGACGGCGGCGGCGGCCGTGGTCTGGCCCGTCGTGAGGTCGAGACCACCCGTGAACAGGATGCGGCCGTCGGCGAGGCCCGTGGTCTGCGAGAAGAGGCCGACGCCGAACGTCGTGCCAGCGGCCTGCCAGTCCTCTGTACGCGAGCGATAGAGCTGGGCGATGGGGCCCGAGCCGCCGGCGAACAGCAGTTCCTTGTTGGCCAGTGTGGCGGTACCGCCGCCGATGACGGTCACCGGCGGTTGGTTGAGGGCCGGTGCGAAGGTGCCGACTGCCTGGGGCGTGAAGCGCAGGAGGTTCGACACGCGCCACGGCCCGAAACCGGCGACCGCCTGGAACGAGAAGGTCAGGGCCTGGAAGAACGGGTCGTTGGGGATGAAGACGTTCGCGGCGCCAGCACCACTGCCGTTCAGGTTGCCGTAGAAGGTCGGCGCCCCGTAGGAGAACCAGGCGAACGCGTCGGTGATGTCGAGCGTGATGCCGAGGGCCGGGATCGGCGTCGACTGTTCGATGAGGTCGAACAACACGACGTAGGGCTCGTTCGGTTGGCCCTGCAGCGGGAACGATGCCAGAGCACCGAGGCCGCCCCCCAGCTTGTCGAGAGTCAGGTTCTGCGCCACGGTTGGCGTGACCAGGGCGGCGGCGAGGGCGCAGGGAAGGAAGGAACAGAGTCGGCTGGCAGCTTGCATCATGGGAGTATGGCGCGTGTTCGCCGTGGAAACGATGCGGGGACACGCAACTGGCACCCGCGCCGCGAAAACATGCGGCGCGCCGTGTTTCGCGAGGGGGGTGCGGTGTTGGTTCGCAGCTACGGTGTCACGGTCAGCACCGAGGCATTGCTCAGGAAGAGACGGAACAGGTCGCCGCAGAGGGCCTGGAACGCATAGGTGTTGATCGCCACGGGATTGTTCGGCACCGCGATGGTCACGACGAACTCGGTCGCCGCATTGGCCAACCCGAGGCCGACCCCGACGATGTTGGGATCGACTTCGAGGCTGCCAAACGGTGGCAGCGACACGGGCGGGATCAAGCCCGCCGAGATCGCCGTGAAGACGAGGTCGCCCGGCCTGCTGGCCCGCACCGTGACGTTCGTGCTCTGGCCGATCGGCACGATCGCCGGCGCGAGGTCGAGCAGCGGCGCGCGCAGGAACGAAGCACCACGCGGCGCCACGGCCACACTGGCGACCGAGGTGTCGTAGGCCTGGAAGGACTCACCCGTGTCGAGCGCGTCGCCGTCGGCGTTGAGGTCGCGCAGGCTCGTCACCTTGTCCGGAGTGTCGGTGTCGCACAGCAACACCGTACCGTCAAAGCGCAGCACCACGTCCCACCAGGACGATCCCGCCGTCTGGTAGAAGAGCGTCTGTTCGCCCGGTTCGATCGTGCCGTTGGCGTTGGCATCGCGCCCGCGCCACACTTTCTCGTTCGTGCTGTGGTCGGTGACCCAGAAGTTGCCGGCCACGTCGACGGCGAGGCCCCAGTACTGCGGCGACGTGACGAACGGCGGGGTCCAGAAGAGAGTTGCCTCGCCTGCGTCGTTGCAGTTGCCGTTGCTGTTGGCGTCCACGAGCCGCCAGACACCCTTGGTGAAAGTCGTGCCAACCTCCGTGTAGTAGAGGTTGCCATCCGGGCCGACGACGACCTTGGTCGGGATCGACGCGGCGAGCACCCCGGTGGTCCCGGGCAGGTTGTAGTAGTCCTGCGCTTCGCCCGCGTCGTTCGCATCGCCATCGCCGTTGAGGTCCTCGAGCTTGAGGATGCGGTCCGGGCCGGCCGGCGTGGTCGCATTGTTCACCGCGACGAACAGGCGACCCAGCGCATCGGCGGTGAGGCCATACGCCTGCGGGATCGCGTAGCCACTGACGTTGCTGCCGTCGAAGAAGATGCGGTGCTCGCCCGGGTCGTTGGCATCGCCGTCGCCGTTGCCGTCGCGCAACGCGTAGATCGTGTCGGTCGAGATGTCGGTGACGAAGACCGTGCCGTCCGTCGCGGCGACGATCGCCGTCGGACTGGTCCAGGGGTAGGCGCCGAGCAGATCGCCGTAGAAAGAGCTGATCTCGCCGGGATCGTTGTAGTCGCCGTCCTGGTTCATGTCAGCGAGGCGCCACACGCCGTCGTAGGTGCTGTCGACGACGAGCAGGTCGAGCGTGCGCGGGAAGGGGATGACCTGCGGGACCTGTGCGGTGGCGAGGACCGCGAAGCAGAGGACACCCGTCATGGTCGAGAGGTGGGCGCGAAGGTGCATTGGCGCATGCTACCAGGGGCCGCGCGTGTCGTCCTTCCGCACTTCGACCGAGCCCGCTCCGGGATCGTCAACGCGCCTTCCACTTCGCCAGCAGGTCCTTCTCCCGCTCGGCCGTCATGCCCGCGCGCCACGGTTCCTTGCCGCGGCTCTCGCGCACCCAGACCGCCGTGTCGCGGATCGTGTCGGCGATCGGCCGGAACTTCGCCCCGGCGGCGATGGACCTGGCATTGCTCGCGCGGCCGTTCTTCGCCTTCGGCGTCCAACACCCCATCTCCTGCCACGCGGTGACGCCGTTCTGTTCGAGGAACGCGGCGTCGACCCACGTGAACGAGCAACCGTGGTTCAGCGTGCCCTTGCCCGTGTGCAGGAACTCGGCGACCGAGATGCGACCGTCGAAGCCAACTGCGTTGAAGGGCCCCATGATGCCCCCTTCGACGAGGTGTACGATCCACTCGCCGAGATCGCGTACGTCGATGAACTGCAGTTCGTTGTCGGGGTCGCCGGGTGCGAGGCACTCGCCGCCGCGTTCGAAGCGAGCAGGCCAGTAGCTGAAGCGGTCGGTACCGTCGCCGGGGCCCACGATGTAGCCGGGCCGCACGAGCGTGGCCTTGCCCTGGAACGCGGCCGCCGCGGCCTCCTCGCCGTAGCGCTTCAGCGCTCCGTAGTTCTCGTAGTTGGGACCCAGGTCCTGCGTGTACTTGTCGGCGCACTCGCAGAGCGGGCTTGCTTCGTCGACGGGGGTCGCGTCGACCTCGAGCGTCTTGTAGACCGACAGCGAACTGATGAACACGTACTGGCCGGCATTGCCCGCGAGCACCTTGGCCATGTCCTCGACTTCGCCCGTGAAGTAGGCGCTCGTGTCGACGACGGCGTCCCACGTGCGACCCGCGAGCGCCTTCAGATCTTGGGGCGGGCCGTCGGGCCGCTTCGGGTTTGGCCGGCGGCGCTGCCCCTTGAGCTTCTCGACGTTCGGGAACAAGCCGGGGTTCGTCTTGCCGCGGTTGAACAGCGTCACTTCGTGGCCCGCGGCCAGCGCGGCGGTCACGACTGCCGGGCCGAGGAAACTGGTGCCACCGAGCATGAGGATGCGCTTCTTCGCCGGCGGCCGGAGACCGGAGCGCACCCTCGGTGTCGCATAGGCAGCCGCCGCGAGAGCTGCCGACGAACTGGCGAGGAACGAACGACGCGAGAGCTGGCTTGGCATGGCGACCTCTACGTGGTGCGTCTGCGAGCGGTGAGTGTGGCGGGTGGATTCGTTCACGACCCTCGCGCGCAGTGAACATGACGGCTGCGTCGGTGCCGTTGCCTTTGTAGAATCCCGTCCCCACATGAGCGCCCCGAAGTACCACCTGACCAGCTACGGCTGCCAGATGAACAAGCTCGACAGCGAGCTCGTCGAGAGCAAGCTGCGCCAACGTGGCTACGAGCCCGCCGCGTCCGAGGCTTTGGCGTCCGTGGTGCTGCTCAACACGTGCTCGGTGCGGCAGCACGCCGAGGACCGCGTCTGGTCAAAGCTCGGCAAGCTGCGCATCCGGAAGCGCACCGAGCCGGGCCTCGTGGTGGGGGTACTCGGCTGCATGGCGCAGGAGCACAAGCGCTACCTGCTGTCGCGCATGCCGCACGTCGACCTCGTCGTCGGTCCCTCGGCGTTCGGCGACATCGACGACACCGTCGAGGCAGCGCGGCACCGCAACGCGCAGATCGCCGCCGAACGCGAGCCGGCGCGCACCAAGCACGAGGTCGCGGGGGCGGGGGTCGTGGCGGTCGACCAGGGCGTGAGCGGCGACACGATCCGGCGCGACGTGCGTGTGCGGCCGCACCGTTCGCAGGCGTTCGTCTCGGTCATGCGCGGCTGCAACATGCCGTGCACGTACTGCATCGTGCCGACCACACGCGGCGACGAGGTGTCGCGGCCAATCGCCGACCTCGTCGAGGAGACGCAGCGTCTCTGCGACGATGGCGTCACGGAAGTCACGTTGCTCGGCCAGACCGTCAATGCCTACGGCCGCGACCTGACCGGGCAGGATGCAACCCTCGCGCGCCTGCTGCGCGCGCTGCACGAGATCCCCTCGCTGCGGCGGCTCGCGTTCATCACGTCACACCCGAACTTCTTGAACCAGGAACTCACGGACGCGATGGCGGAGCTGCCCAAGGTCGCGCGGTATCTGCACCTGCCGGCGCAGTCGGGCAGCAATGCCGTGCTCAAGGTGATGCGCCGTGGCTACACCGTCGAACGGTATCTGGCGCGCGTCGAGCAGCTGTTGGCGCGGGCTCCTGACATCGAGCTGCACAGCGATTTCATCGTCGGCTATCCGGCTGAGACGGTGGCTGACTTCGAGGCGACGGTGGCATTCGTGCAGCGCGTCGGTTTTGCGCAGAGCTACGTCTTCAAGTATTCGCCGCGGCCCGGCACGGTGGCAGCTGAGCTGCAGGACGACGTTCCCGATGCCGAGAAGGAACGGCGCAACGAGGTCCTGCTCGTGACGCAGGAGGAGATCACGCTGGCGAAGAACAAGGCACTCGTCGGCCACACGGTCGAGGTGCTCGTCGAGGGCCAAAGCAAGGTCGAGGGCCGGTTGAGCGGGCGCACGGCGCAGCATCGCCTCGTGCACTTCGCGGCGAGCGAGGCCGACCTCGTCGGGCAGTAC
>JAYUCN010000089.1:0-6261 GCA_043740335.1 Planctomycetota bacterium | reverse complement strand
TGATGCCGACCCAGACCGCCTTGATGCGCGCCAGCACGATGCGTTCGGCGCAACCGAGCTTCGGGTGGTTGCGCGACCCGGGGGCGCAGGGCTCCAGCGTGCAGAACAGGACCGAGCCGTCGAGCCTCGCGCTGCGGTTCTTGCGTTCCAGCAGCGTGAACTCCGCGTGATCGCCATCGCGCAGTTCGCCGCGCGACGCGCGGTTCGTGGTGCCGTCCGGCTTCCACAGGATGGCGCCGACCCGCGGTGTTGTCTTGCCGTCGCTGCGCCGCTCCGAGCGCGAGGCACTCATCACAGAGACCGCGGCTTCCATGAGCTTGCGCGGATCGAATCCCGGTCGATGCGCAGGCGTTCTCGAACCGGATTGGTCGCGATTGTCACGGACCGATCCTCTCGGTCCGCGTTCGGGTCGTCGGCGGTTGGATCTCGTCGGTTGGCGTGCCGGAACCTGGGTGCCTGCCTCGACGACCTGCTTCACGGCCTCGATCTCGAGAACGGGGGCATGCTTTCTGCGGGAACCACCCATCGGATCATCATCGTGCCGGAGGCTGGCGACTCCGAGTCGGGTATCCACTATTTCGGGGCGATCAACTCGAGCTTCCGTTCGCAGCGTCGAAGGAACGGGACCAGGGCAGCGAGAAGTGCAGGTTGCAGGCTTCTGTGCACTCGCCGCAGGCTCCTCCTGGCGCTCCGCCGGTCTGGTTGGCACTCTCACGACGCGAAGGGCGGTGACCTCGACACCCGACCGCCGAACCGCCGGCACTCTCGATGGCCCTCAAGAAGTCCCAACTCTACTCCTCGCTCTGGTCGAGCTGCGCGGCGGCATGGATGCCTCGCAGTACAAGGACTACGTCCTCGTACTCCTGTTCATCAAGTACGTGAGCGACAAGTACGCCGGCCAGAAGTTCGCGCCGATCGCGATCCCGGTCGGCTCGAGCTTCGCCGACATGGCTGCACTGAAGGGCAAGCCCGACATCGGCGACCAGATCAACAAGCGCATCGTCGAGCCGTTGGCCAAGGCGAACAAGCTCGCCGACATGCCGGACTTCAACGACGACGGCAAGCTCGGCAGCGGCAAGGAGAAGGTCGAGCGGCTCACCAACCTGATCGCGATCTTCGAGAACCCGGCCCTCGACTTCTCGAAGCCGCGTGATGGCGCAGATCCTCGGCATCCGGCACAGCAAGACCACGGCCGCGACGACGGTCTACGATCCGACCTGCGGTTCGGGCTCGCTGCTGCTCAAGGTCGGCGACGAGGCGGGCACCAAGGTCACGCTGTACGGACAGGAGAAGGACTCGGCGACGAGCGGGCACGCACGGTCGTCGCTTCGTGGCGTTGCTGGACCGAATGCTGCCGCGGTGGGAAAGCACGCGAGGCCTGCTCAATCGGCTGCCGGCGAGGCACGAGGACTGGCGCTACTGATGGAGGGTTCGGTGCGGTCGCAGGGACCGCGGGGCGAGGAACGCGGCAACCAAAGAGGCACGCGCCGAACTGCGCGGTCACCCGGGTCACTGCTTGAGCGTCTCGACGACCTTCGGTTCGAGCGCCAACAGCGGGGGCTCTTGCGGTTGCGGCATTGACTCCGCAGCCGGGCGACGGGAAAAGTCGGCGATGCAGGATGCGTCGCCGCCGGTCGAGAACGCATCCACCGCTGACGGGCGCGGAGTGTGTCCGAGCTGTGGCGCGGTGCGCGTCGGCAGGTTCTGCCACGCCTGCGGCGAGAAGCGGCTCGAGCCGGAACACGACCATTCGCTGCGCTGGTTGTTCGTGCAGGTGCTCGAAGGCGTCGCCCAATTCGACACCAAGCTGCTGCGCACGTTCGGCGCCCTGCTGTTCCGGCCGGGCCAGCTCACGCGCGATCACCTCGAGGGTCGCCGGGTGCGCCATCTGCCGCCGCTGCAGGTGTTCTTCGTCACGAGCGTGTTGTTCTACCTCTTCTTCGAACGCGCCTATGCGGCGCCGGTGGGCGTGCTCGCCAAGGCGTATGCGCAGGGGGGCTGGGTCGGCAATGTGCTCCACTACGACATCGCTGGCGCGATCACGGCCAAGGCAGCAGCCAGCGGCCAGAGTGTCGATGTGCTGGTCGCGCGCGTGTTCGACCGGGCGAGCCAGGAGTCGAAGCTGTTTCTCGGGCTGTTGGTGCCGTTCCTCGCGGGCGTGCTGCACCTGCTGTTCCGTCGCCAGTGGCCCCGCTACGTGCCGCACTTCGTTGCCGCAGTGCACGCATTCACGGTCTTCCTCTGCTTCGACCTCGTGTTCCTGTTCGGTTGGCGCCTCGCCGGCGCGAATGAAATCTCGGACCTGATGTTCTTGCCGTTGTTGCTGGGGTTTGGGGTGCACGTGGTCTTCGCCGTGCGCCGCGTCTATGGTGCCGGAGCGATCGCGGCGGTGCTGAAGACGCTGGTCGTGCTCGCCTGGCTCGTGGCGCTGATCATCGTCTACCGCCAGTTCGTGACGGTTGCGGCGGCGGTGCTGCTGGTGTGAGGGCAAACCCAGCGTGCCGCGCACGGCGTCATTGACAGTGTTCGGCGGCGGCGGCGATGCTGCGATCGACGTCTGGCTGTTCCACCTGGCGGGTCACGGCAATCAGCTCGCGGCGGTGTTCGCTGGCGGCTTCGTTCGCGCGCTCGACGCGACGGTCGTGAAGGACGCGGTCACCCTGCAAGCGGACCGGGTCATCGCCACGAGTGGGGCCGCCGCGTCACTTCTTCAACTTCGCGACGACCTTCGGTTCGAGCGCCACTTCGGTCGGCTGACCGGCGGTGACGAGTCCGGGCTGCGGCATCGCGAGGTTCTTCACCAGCGGTGCCTGCAGCTGGGCGAGGGTCGGCGCCGAGGTCGTCGGCCTCGGCGCGCTGCAGGCGGCGAGGGTGAGGGCTCCGGCGAGGGACGCGATGGTGCAGGCGTGACGCATGCCGCTCAGTTCCCGAGCAGCTTCCTGATCGCTGGTTCGACGACCTCGCGCGTCTGCTTGTGGCCCGACTCGGACCACACCTTCTTCTTGTCCTGGTCGACGATGACCATGCCGTGGATGTTGAGGCCGTAGTCGGCGATGCGCTGCTGGCTGTCGCCTTCGTTGTACTTGACGACCTCGAACTTCATGCGGTTGCCGTAGTCCTTGGCGAGCTCATGCACGATGGGCTCGACTTTGGCGCAACTGGGTCAACCGGGCATCGTGAAGTAGGTCAGCGTCAGCTGCTGGTCCTTGGCCACGCTGCCGGCGCTGGGAGCGACACTCGCGGGCGGCGTGACCGCGGTTGGCGTGGTCGTTGGGGATGTGGAGATGGGTTTCGAACCACAGCCGTACGCGAGCATCGCGAAGGTTGTGCCGAGCACCAGGAGCGGGAAGCGCATGGCCTCGACGCTAGCGCGGGCGATGGACCGAGGCCAGCCTTTCGCCAGCGCAACCAACGGCTGAGTCGAACACGCTGCTCGGGGACTCGTGACCGCGCGCATCAGCGAGCCGACCGCAATGCCGCGGCCTCTTCGCTGCGGCCAAGGGCCTCGAGGGCATCCGCCAGGCGCTCGCGCGACTCCCTCGTGCGCGAGTTCTGTTCGCCGCGCAGGGCGGCACGCTGCATCCAGGCCGCGCGCAGCAGCGGTTCGGCGGCCTCGGCACGCTTCATCTCCAGCAGGCACATGCCGAGTTGGTGGTCGAGGCTGGCGCACCACCAGGGATTGGCACCACCTCGGCTCGACTCACACGCCGCGCGCAGCAGCGGTTCGGCCAGCTCCGGGTGGCCGCGCCGGCGGTGCACATGGGCCATCGCGACATCGCCGTACAGCCGTTGCTCCGGCAAGAGCTGGGTCTGCGTGGCCCGACCCTGGAGGTCTCCGGCCAGTCGCTCGGCTTCGTCGAACCGTTCCGCGTCGGCGAGCACGAGCGCCAGCCGGTACTGCGCGCCCAACGTCGCGGGCGCGTCCGGTCCGGCGGCGGCGCGCCGGCGTTCGAACACTTCGCGCTGGATCGGCTCGGCCTCGGCGTAGCGTTTCAGGTCGCGCAGCATCGAAGCCACGCCGCCGAGGCTGTCGATCACTTCGGCCTGGTCCTTCTGCAGCGAAGCACTGCGGCTGGCATGGGCCGATTGGAACATCACCAACGCTTCCTCGTTGCGGCCAAGGTCGTCGAGCACCTGGCCGAGGTTGTGTTGCACGTTGGCGGTCTCGACATGGCTCCTACCGAGCAACGCTGTCGCCAGCTCCAGTGCCGTCCGGAAGGTGGCTTCGGCTTCGGCGAACTGGCCGCGGCGATGCTGCACGCGGCCCAGCACGGTCAGCGGCGGGAACCGTTGCGGCGAGTCGGGGGGTGCCGTCTTGTCGAGATGCGCCATCACGGCGGCCAGCAGCTGCGCAGCCTCGTCGAGCCGACCGAGCATTGCGTAGTTCCCGGCGAGGTTGTTCTGCAGGATGCAACGATCGTCGTCGTCGGCCGGGTCTACCAACATCGCCTCGAGCATCTTCGCGGCGCCGGCGAAGTCGCGTTCCGCGGCGAGCACGCGTGCCGTCGTTCGCTGGTGCATGCGGCGCAGGCGGACCGGGGTCGTCGCCTTGCTGCAGGCGGGAGCCATCTGGTCGAGCCGTTCGTGGCTCCTTTGGCAGAAGCCCGACCCGATCTGCATCTCGGCGAGCCGCAGCCCGGCTTCGAGCACGTCGGCATGGTCTTCGCCGAGCAGGGTGGCGAGCCGGGCCAGCAGGGTCTCGTGCATCGCGATTGCCTTGGCCGGATCGCTGGTCGGGTCGACCTCGGCCCAGGCCATGCGGAAATGCAGCGTGAATGGATGGTCCTCGCCGAGCACGCTCGGCACGCGCTCGACCCACGGTGCCAAGAGTGCACGTGCGCCCTCGTAGTCCAGTCTGGCCACCTTCGCCTGGGCGAGCTTGTACGAGGCCTCCATCGCGATCATCGAGTCGGCACCCTCCGCTGTGGTCGCTCGTGTCGCGATGTCCTGCAGGTTCGCCTCCCACTGCTCGTCCATATGCCCGATGAGGCTTATGGTGGCGCTGGCGATGTCGAGCTCGAGTCGCAGTGCCCAGGTTGAATCGCCGCCGCACTGCGCAGAAACCGCCGGGAGGATCTCGGTGAGCAGTGCCTTCCCCTCGGCCAGATGCCCGCTGTTGGCCAACAGATCCGCGAGGCTGGAGGCCGCGGCCGCCGTTTCCGCATCCCCCTCACCGAGCGCGCGGCGGCACGCCGCGAGCTGTTCGCGCAGGAGCGGTTCAGCCTCGGTGGCACCGAGGCTCATCACCGCCATCGCCAGGTTGTTGCCGATCACCAACGTCACCCGGTCCGCCTCGCCCAACAGCGCCGCGCACGTCGCGTGCGCCGCCCGCAGGCACCTGACCGCTGGCACCGGCCGACCGAGCGTGAGCAGCGTCGCCCCGAGGGTACTCTGCAGGTCGGCCCGCTCGAGCGGATCATCGGCGAACTTGTCTTCGAGTTCCTCGGCGCCGCGCGCCAGTGCGAGCGCAAAGTCGCCACCGCGGCCGAACACGTCGCGGTTGGGACCGCGCAGCACGCTCTTCAAGTACGAGAACGCGTCGGCGCTGCGCCGCTGCGCGGCCTCACTCTGCCGCTGCGCCGCCGCGCTTTTCTGCTGCGCGGCATCTGCCTCCAACATCCAGACCGTCGTGCCCGTGATGCCCAGCACCAGCGACAGGACGAGCACGGCCGCGATTGCGACGACCGTGCGGTGCCGGCGCGCGAAGCACCGCAGCAGGTAGCCCATGCGCGGCGGGCGCGCGCTGACCGGCAGGTGGTCGAGCCAGCGCCGCAGGTCGGCGGCCAGCGCCGAGGCGCCTGCGTAGCGAGCGTCGGGGTCCGCGGCGGTGGCCTTCTGCAAGACGAGGCCGAGGTCACCGCCGAGTAATGGCACGGCCCCCGCTTCAGGCAGCTGGCCCGTGAGCAGTTCGCCGCCGATCACGCCGAGAGCGAAGACATCGGCGCGCGTGTCGATTGCCGCCACTTCGCCGCGCTGCTGCTCGGGACTCATGTACGGCAGTGTGCCGACGCGTTCGCGCACGAGTGCTGCACCCGGCTTCTGATCGGCCAGCGAACGAGCGATGCCGAAGTCGAGGATGTGCGGACGGCCTTCGGCGTCGACGAGCACGTTCTGTGGCTTGAGGTCGCGGTGCACGATGCCCTTCTGATGCGCATGCTGCACGGCATCGCACAGCTCGATCAGCAAGCCGACGATCGCGCGCCGGTCGAGTCCGCGTTCGCGCACGGCGCGGTCGAGCACCGTGCCCTCGACGAGCGGCAT
>JAYUCN010000088.1:0-2565 GCA_043740335.1 Planctomycetota bacterium | reverse complement strand
AGGCGCGCGACGAAGGCGAAGGTGCCGGCCTCGTGGAAGCACAGCGTCGCCACCTCGCCTTCTGCGACCATCACGGAACGGGCGCCGTGTTCGGCCGGCGAGAACCCGAGCACCGTGTCGCAGGTGTTGCAGGTCGCGGCGTCGACTTCGATCGCCATTGGCTTGCTGCCGCGGTTGCACCACACGACCGTCGCGAAGGTCGGGATCGAGACCATCGGCTCGGGCAGCAGACCATGGTCGGTGACCGTCACCGTGATGGTCGATCGATGCGTGACGACCGCCGGTCCGGTGCTCGTGCAGGCGACCAACGCGACCAAGGGGACGAGCAGGGGCGTTTTGCGAGGTGCTTGCCGGGGTGGGGGCATGGTGGGCGTTGGATGCGAGGGAAGCGGTTTGGTTTCACCATACGCGCCGCGGACCGCGAGAACAGCAGCGCAAAGGCGCGCTCGCTTTGCGCGACTGGTTGCACATCGCCAGGGCCGACCGTCGCATTCGGCATCGCTGCGCGTCATCCTTCCGCGGCATGAGCCCAGAGGTCTTGCGCCCGGCACCGCGCCTTCTCGACCGGCATTTCCGTTGGCGCGGGACGAACGTGTCGCGCCTCGAAGGGTTCTCCGACTCGGTGTTCGCGATCGTGCTCGCACTGTTGTTCCTGCGCGCAGCACCTCCGGACACGTTCGCCGACCTGAAGGCCGCGATGAAGGCGCTGGTGCCGTTCGCGGCGTCGTTCGCGATCATCGGCTACGTGTGGGTCGAGCACTGGCTGTTCTCGCGGCGCTACGACCTGCACGACGGCTGGACGACGTTCTTGAACCTGCTGCTGCTGTTCCTGCTGCTGTTCTACGCCTACCCGCTGAAGTTCCTGTTCACGCTGCTGTTCGTGTCGTTCTGCGGTCCGATCGGGGAACTCACCCAGCAGAAGATGCTGCACGGCTTCGAGGACAATGGCGACGCCGTGCGCCTGTTCGTCTTCTACGGCATCGGCTACGGCGCCATCTTCGTCGTCATCGCGCTGCTGTATGCGAGGGCACACCACTTCCAGGGCAGCTTGGGTCTCAACGCGCTCGAGCGCTTCCTGACGCGGTCGGGCATTCTGCAGTCGCTGCTGCAGGCGGGGGTCGCGGTCTTGTCGATGGTGCTCGCGCTGACGGGGATCGGTCTCGGCAGCGGTGTGCCGGGCTGGATCTACGGCCTGATCGGGCCGCTGATGGGCGTGCACGGCATGTGGGAGGGGCGGCGCGTGCGGCGGTTGCTGGCAGCGGCGTGATGCGGTCGCGAAGTCGTGGTAGGGCACTACGCTCGTGGGAATGAGGAAGCTCGTGCTCGGCGGCGTTCTGTTCTGGGTCGTCGGGGTCGTTCCCGCCCAGGAGGAGGAGAAAGGTGCGGTCGTGGCGGCGCGCGTTCGCGCCGGCGGGCGGTTCGAGCAGTCGAAGTGGCAGCGCGGCGAGAATGGGGCGCTGGAAATGCACTTCTTCGCCGACATCGGTGGATCCGCGCCTGGCCGCTTCGTGCCACTGCTGAGACCGGACGGCGACTGGCTCGACTTGAACAATCTCGGCGCGCTCGGTTACTTGTCGCTCGTCTGCCACGGTGCGAGCGACCTGGTGTCGATGACCGACGCGGAGTTCCATCTGGTTGCGCTCGGCATCGGTATCACGAATGTGGAGCTGCGTCAGTACCTCGCGGTGCCGGCCCCTTCGTTCGAAGGGCCGCGTGGCCGCGCGGAAATGTTCGACCGCATGCTCGCGATTGATCTGCTTTGTCGGCGTGATTGCAAGCAGGCCGCGGGCTAGCTGAGTGCGTTCGCAAAAAAAGCGGACTTGCTGGCGGCCTTGCGTGAGCGGGCCAGCCTGACCGTCACCCGACTGCGGGGTGGGCCAGGGCGGCGCTGCCGAACACGATGATCTCGCCGGTGCCCATGAGTCGGGCAGCGTCGGCGACGGTCCGGGTCACTTCGGGGCTTCCGTCCATTGGGGTAGGTCCGGGAACGGGTGGCATGCGAGCACGGAGTGCAGCGGCACTGCCAATGGCCATGACTCGATCACGCCTCCAGCCGCCAACCAACTTGCCAAGGGGCCCTGGCCCTGGATTGCAGCGAGCCAGAGTTGGTCGACCTCCGGCATCGGCGACGGGTGGCGCCCCAGCCATTGCCCGGCGCGTTCCCGCACGACGGCGTCGCCGCGCGCCCGTTCCCACCCCGCCAGCGCATGGCGGCGCAGACGCTCGAGTCGCTGTGCGGGTGTGGTGGCCATCAGGTCCGGATGGTAACACGTGCCGGGAGTGACGGCGGCAATGTTCAGGTAGGCGGCCGGCGCCACTCGCGCTCGAGCAGGCCATGGACGAACTCGTCGCGCCACGGACCGCCGAGCGACGCGTACTCGCGCAGCATCGCCTCGCAGACCATGCCGAGTACTTTGTCCGTCCTGCGCGCGGGAGTCGGCTGGCCGGCGAGGTCGTGCCAGGTAGCGTCCCGGCAATCATGAAGTCCCACACCCCGAGCCCGGCCACGTCGGCGTGCATCCCGTTGCTGTGTTGCCTGTTCGCCTGCACTGGCGCCGATGAGCG
>JAYUCN010000087.1:0-2566 GCA_043740335.1 Planctomycetota bacterium | reverse complement strand
TTCGCGTTGCACGTGCACCTCCGCCTGCGCCACGGGTTGTGCGAGGTCGTCGACGACGATGCCCGAGACCAGAGCGGGTACGTCACCGAGCACGATGTCGCCGAGCTCGACGCGCTGGCCGCCGACGAGCCGCGACACGTAGGCGCGGGCGCCGAGCACCGATGGCATCGTGTCGCCGCTCGTGAGCACACTCTCGTGCCGCAGTTCGAGCCAGTATTCGGGCGCGTCCGCACGCGCGCCGAGCACGAGGTCGAAGCGACCGTCGGCCGTGGTGTGCACGTTGGTCGCGGCGAGGTCCCCCTCGGCGCGCCACAGTGCTGCCGGCACCACGGCCGAGACGACGGGCGCGCCATCCGGCAGCAGCAGACGCCCCGCGAGCAACACGTGCTGGGCGGCGAGCGGCAGCGGGGCTTGCACGATCTCGCCAGCAAGGGTGGGGCCCATGAGCGGGCCGGCCGCCGCGGGCCGCCGGTCGCTCTCGAAGCGCGCGCTGAGGCGCAGCAGCGTGCCCGCCCCGACGAACGGCACGCGCACGGGCTCCTTGCCGGCGGGCTTGTTCTGGCGTTGGCTCAGGAGGCGCATCGCGAACGGGAAGGGCTGGCTCGGCGCCTGCGGCCACTCGCCCTGGACGACCACCAGGGCCGGACTCAACAGGGCGGTGCCACGATGGTCGGTCAGTTGCACTACGACGCTGCCGACCGGCGGCAACTGCAGGCGCACGGGTTCGCGGCCTGCCGGACGGCCAACGAACTCCGTCACGACGAGTGTCGGGAACGGCACGAGGGCGAGGGCGGCGAAGCGTTCCTGTGGCGGCACCGCGGCCGGATTCTCGCGCACGAGCTGGAAGTGGCGCACGATGGCGTGGCCAGTGGCCGCCGTCTCGCCCTGCCATACGACTCGCGCTTCGCCCTCGCCGGAGTGCTGCAGCAGCGCGACCGGCAGCCCAATGGCAGGCTTGTCGCTGGCGAGCGTTGCCGCCACCGTGACCGTCTCGTCGAGGAGGAGCGGCATCGTGACCGTGCGGTTGCCCGGTGGCACGACGGCGAACGCGAACTCGTCGCCAGCCTGGGCAGCGCAGAGCCAGGGCACTGGCGTCGCCGGCAGTTGGGCGATGCCATCGGCATCCGTGCGCAGGCGTCGGCCGAAGGCCGCGGGCCACTCGAGGCGGGGCAGCGGCACCTTGCGCGTCCGCAAGAACCGTTCGGCCTGCGCCTCGCTGAGATGGAACACTTCGGCGTCGGCGACGGGCATCGGCGGGGTGCCGCGCACGACGCGCACGCGCGGGGCGTGCGTGGGGTCGGTCGCGGGAGCGACCGCGGTGCGGCCATCGGTGAGCGCTTCCTGGTTGGTGCCTTCGTCGTCGATCGCCGGCGCGGTCGCGGTCATCGTCGCGGCAACGGGCGGCCCGGGATCGTCGGCTGCGGTCGGGGCGTCGGCAGCCACCGGCTCGGTCGGCGGCAACAGTTCGGGCCCGCTCACCAGGAACCAGCCGCCGACGAGGCTGCCCAGCAGACCAAGCACGAACAGCACGGGCAGCCAACGCATCGGCGCTGTTCTACGGTAGCGCCGGGGTCCTGGCGAGACGCCGACACGTCCCAAGGAGGTCAAGGCCCGATCAGGTTGCTGGCACGGAACTGCCGATGAGGCCGGGGATCGGGGAGCGGTGCATTGCCCCCGGCGGCAGGTCTTCTACGATGCGGTCTCGAGGCGCTTTGCGAGGCAAACCACAAACGTGACGACCGACGAGACCATCCTCCCTTCCTGGCTGCGTGCGCTCCTGCTGCTTGCTCTCGGTTGCCTCGGTGCCTGCGGCAGCTTCGAAGAGAAGCGCATCCGCGAGCTACTGCACGAGAAGGGCTTCGGCACGCGGGCGTCGGGCGAGGCGACACGCGAGAACTATGTGGGCGGTCTCGACGCCGTGGTGTTCCTCATGCGACCGGAAGCGATCCTGCAGCCGGGTGCCGAGCGCCTCGCGGAGCTCTCCGTCCCGCAGCCGATCAGCATCGACGGTACGATCCACGTGCCGTTCGTCGGCCCCGTCTACGCGCTCGGCAAGACCGAAGCCGAACTGTCGGCGCTCGTCGCCACGCAGTTGCGCGCGGTGGTCAAGTTCGACATCGACCTGCAGGCGCGCATCGTCGTTTCGACCAAGCTCTTCTACGCGATCGGCGAGTCCCTCAGGAAAGGACCCATCCTGATGCAGCCGGACCTGACGCTGGTGGACGCGATGTTCCTGTGCGGCTGGACGAACCTCGCCAACCTCGGCCGCATCTACCTGATCCGCCCGGACGCCGAGCACCCGCTCATCATCGACGTCAACTTCCGCGAGATCCTGACCACCGGCTACACGACCGCCAACTTCGAGATCCACGAACGCGACATCCTCTACGTGCCGCCGACCTTCCTCGGCCTCATCGCGCGCTTGCTCCAGCGCATCCTCGAGCCGGTGGCCGTCGCCGTGCAGACGTTGATCGGCGCCGCCCAGATCCAGACGGCGTACGACGTGCTGAGCGGGAACGGCCCCGCCCTCTACTTCCGATACTAGTCATGCCCGCACCGCAGCCGC
>JAYUCN010000086.1:0-2575 GCA_043740335.1 Planctomycetota bacterium | reverse complement strand
GCACCACAACTTGCCTACTGTGCCAACCGTGCCCGCAATGCAGCCGCAAGAAGACTTGGCATCGGCCACCGCTGACGAGCAGATGCCAACGCCCTCGCTGCTACCGAAGAAGCCGCAACGCCAGCGCGTCCCCCACGCACCGCAGAAGTCGCCCCGCCGCCGCAGGTACTATTCCTGGTCCGAACTTCTGCGGCGGGTGTTCCTCATCGATGCTCTCACTTGCTCCCGCTGTGCTGGAACTCGACGCCTGCTCACGTTCCTCTCCGACCAGGCCGTCATCCAGAAAATCCTCCGCCACCTCGGTCTCCCTGCCGAGCCACCTGAGCTCGCGCCGGCAAGACCGCCGCCGCCGAGAAGCGTTCGCTTCACGAGGTCCTGAGGACGAGCGGCGAGTCGTGCCTACTGGAAGCTCCAGCTGCGCTCCGGCGGGCGTGGGGCTGGGAAACTCTGTGCCTCGCGGTCGTACGCAGGAATCTTGTGCTTCCCTGACTCCTCCGCAACGCGCGAGCGAAGGCCATTCGAGTGCAACATCAACCCCGACGAAGCAAGGAACCAGCACGCCTCGGGCACGAATGCAGCTTGTTCCTCCTATGCCCCGACACCGCCGTGCATGCGAGGTGCGGACACGGCCGATACTGTGCCCACCGATGAGCGATCCGATCACCATCCGCCCCTGGCAGCCCGGCGACGAAGTCGGCGTGCTGGCCGGGCACAACCAGACCTTCACGCCACCGCGCTCCATGGCGCACTGGCTCTGGAAGTTTCGCGACAACCCGACGGGGCAGGTGCACACGATGGTGGCCGCGCACGAAACGGCCGGCATCGTCGGCGCCTACGTGACGCTACCGGTGACCTTCACCATCGAGGGCAAGCGACGCATCGCCGGCCAGTGCGTCGACCTCTTCGTGCTGTCCGACTGGCGCCGCCACGGCGCGCGCCCGGGTCTGTTCGTCAACCTCGCGCTCGCCCACTACGAACTCTGGGGCGGCAAGGGTGCGCATCAGAACTCGTTCCACTACGGCTGGCCGATCGCCACGTGGCGCATCGGCCAGAAGTACCTGCGCTACGAAATCGTGCGCGACTGGGACTTCCTGTTCCGTGAACTGCCGCCGGGAGGCTTCGTGCCGCGGGCCGTGGCGAGCGAACTCGAGTGCCGCCGCGTCGTCCGCTTCGATGCCGACACCGACAACCTGTGGGCTGCGTTCGAGAAGACCACGCAGCTCGCGATCGTGCGCGATGCGAAGTACCTGAACTGGCGCTACGCCGACGCGCACGACGTCACCTACGAACTCTGGGAGTGCCGCGAACGCCGCACGAACCGGCTGCGCGGCCTCGCCATCGTCGCCCGGCGCGACTTCGTGCTGCCGAACACGTGCTTCGTCGTCGACTGGCTCGTTCCCGCCGACGACAGCGACACCACCGGGGCCCTGGTGGCGATGGCGGAGCAGCGCGCCACCTCGCTCGGGGCCGCAGCCCTCGTCACCCTCTTCCAGCACCGCGATCCCCGCTTCCTTGCCTTCCAGCGCCTTGGGTTCCTCGTCTACGGCACGATCTACTTCCAGGTCGTGATCCCCTTCGACCAGCAGGACACCCACTTCTACAAGGAACACTGGTACCACACGCTGGGCGATTCGGACCTGGTCTGAAGCGGGCGGTTTGGAGTGGCGCCTCGGCAGCACACGCTGCGCCGACGCCCATCACGCGGTGATTCCGGCACGAGACACGCCGCCTTCGACCGCATGCGGGTAACCTCGCGATGGTCGGACCACCGAGTCATGGAGGTTAGGCGTGAGCAGTTCGCACGTTTCCCGGCATGGCGCCAAACCAGTCGCCGTGCTGGCCGTCTTGTTCGCGCTCCTGGTTGCTGTCGGTACCGGTTCCTCGTCGCTGCGGAAGAATCCCCAAGGCGTCGTGCCTCAAGGTCCCGGGGGCGAACCGCCGCGTTACGTGGGTGACGCTCCCGCACCGCTGCCCGAGTCCGAGGCCATCGTCCTGCAGAACACGCCGGCGGAGCTCGTTGCTTCGGTGCTCGCCGCACGCACGCGCCGCGACCTCGCCGCCCTCGCACGTTGCTGCTCCACCTCGGCGGGACGCCAGCTCCTCGATCAGCTCGACGCCGTGCGCGCCGAACGCGACTTCTTCGAGAGCGAGCAACTGTGGACGCGGCTCGCTGCTGCCGCTGCCGGCCAGGCGCTGCGCGTCGAGACGCAGGCCAGGCCAGCGCCCGAGCAGGGCACCGCCATCGACGCCACGGGGACCGTCGCCTTCGCCTCCGGCTCGGCAGCCATCGCCGAACTGCAGCTCTCCATCGTGCACATCGGCGGCGCCTGGTTCCTACGGGTGTCGCCATGATGCCGCGCTCGCCCTCCCGGCGGCGTTCGCTGGTTTCTGGCCTCGTGCTCCTGCTCACCGCGGCGACTGGCTGCGACAGCAAGTCCCGGCCACCCGCAGCCGCGACGCCAGCTTCGACGGCGTCGCTGACCATCACGAGCAGCCCGGGCACGCTGCGCGCCTCGGTGCCGTTCGCGATCACGGTCGAACGCCGCAGCAAGGCGAATGGCCAGCTGGAAGGACC
>JAYUCN010000085.1:0-2579 GCA_043740335.1 Planctomycetota bacterium | reverse complement strand
CTGGCTGCGCGGTCAGAACTACCCGACGAAGGACGGCACCCACCGTGCGCAGCCTGTCGTTCACCCGGCCGACACCGATCCCCTCGGCCTCTCCTTCTGGAATCTCGTGGAGTGCAGCGTCCTCGCGACGATCCGCAAGCAGCACCAGGTCTCTCTGCAGAAGGTTCGCCGGGCTCTCAACTACGTCGCCAGGCAACTTGGCAAGCAGCGCCCGCTTGTCGACCAGGAGTTCAGTACCGACGGCGTCGGCTTGTTCGTCGAACACTACGGCAAGCTCATCGACGCCACCCAGGCAGGCCAGACCGCCATGCGCGAGATCCTTCAAGCGGGCCTCACGCGCATCGAGCGCGACCAAGCCGGGCTCGCCGCACGCCTGTTCCCCTGGCGGCACGATCCGCACGAGCCGCGCATCATCGCCGTCGACCCGCGCGTGGCCTTTGGCCAACCCATCCTCGCCTCCACCCGCGTCCCCGTCGAAGTCATCTTCGACCGCTTCCGAGCCGGCGACACCATCGAGCACCTCGCCAGGGACTACCGCGTCGCGCCCGACAAGATCGAGGATCTGGTGAGGAAGTGGTTTGGCTCGGCCGCTGCCTGATCCTGTCCTGTTTCTCGACGAGTGCCTCGGTTCCACGGACGTGCCGGAGGCGCTGCGTGCCAAGGGAATCCGTGTGGAGCTGCTGCACGAGCACTTCGCACTCAGCACATCGGACGAAGATTGGCTCACCGACGTCGGCCGCCGCGGCTGGGTCGTGCTGACCAAGGACCAGCGCATCCGTCGCCGACACGCTGAGTTCCAAGCTCTCCTGGCTGCCAACGTCGCGGCGTTCGTGCTGACCAGCGGCAACCTGTCCGGGCCGGCCACCGCGGCGGCATTCGTGATCGCGTACCCGCGCATGCAGAAGGCCCTGCGCGACTACGCCGTTCCCTTCGTCGCTGCCGTGGATGCCGGTGGCAAGGTCAAGCTGCTCACGGCGGCCGTTCGTCACGGGGCGAAGAAGAAGGATGCGTGATGTCCGACTGCGGGAAGTGGCTCCGAGGAGTGACGGCATGAACTTCCGCATCGCCGACACCTTCACCGACGGCCTCGCGCGACTGACCGGGGACGAGCAGCGCTACTGCACCGGCAGACGCAGACTGACCGTGGCCGTGGCGCCAGCTTCGACGTGCACGGTGATCTCCGGGCCGGGGGTGCCCTGGTTCGTCTGCCCGCTGTTGCCGAAGCGACGCGCGCGCAGCACGTAGTCGCCGGATTCCAGTCCGTCGATCTCGAACTTGCCTCGCCCACCGTCGCCCGGCTGGAAGTCCTTCGCACTCACGCTGCGGTACTCGGCGTAGCCACCGCCCGCCTCGGCGCCGCTCGCATCGACGAGAGTGCCGATGATGCGACCGGCGCGCTGCAACTCGATGATGCCGACGTCCGCCGTCCCGGTGTCGACTGCGACCGGCGCGCTGCTGGCCTTCTGGTGACGCGCCGCAGCCACCTCGACGACATAGCGGCCGAACGGCACGTCGGCGAACTCGGCGATGCCTTGCGCATCAGTCGTCACGTCGGCGGTCAACGTGCGCGGGAATGCGTAGTCGGGGATGCCAAGGTCCTTCGCCGGCTCGCCGTCGCCGACGCGGCGCAGCTTCGCCTGCGCGCCCGCGAGCAGCTTCTGGTCGTGGGCGCTGCGCACAGTGACGCGCAGCGTTCCGCACTGCACGAGCAGGTCGAGTGGCGCTCCGTCAGCGCCAGGCACCAACATCACGGTCTGCTCCGCCAGCAGCTCCTGCTTCGGCTTGCCGTAGCGCACGCGGTAGCTGCCGGGCTCGAGCTCGACGATCGTGAACGTGCCGTCGGGCCGCGTGCGCACGGAGCGCGTCGAACCGTCGAGGCCGTACCGCATGCCGGCCTGGCGATCGGGGTCGGCGCTGCCGACCTGCACCCTGCCATTGGCGATCGGGCCGCGGTCATCGCGCAGCGTGCCGCACAGCGTGGCGAGGTCGGGCCGCACGAGGCGGACGTCCACCGTCTCGCCTTTGCGCACGCTGAACTCGACGCGAGTCGACAGCAGCGACGGGCCGCCGCCGCTCATGACGAGGACGCCGCCGCCGAACGCGTCGGTGTCCACCGCCTTGCCGATGGCTGCCGTGTAGCGCCCGGCCGCGAACGGGCCGAGCCGCACCGTGCCGTCGCTGCCGGTGTCGCCGCCGCTCTGGATGGGCTTCGTGGCGCCCAGCGGCCCCTCGAGTTCGACGCGCTTCCTCGGCAGCCGGTTGCCGCGCGCATCGGTGACCTCGACCATGGCAAAGCCGGCGCGCGCGAGCCGCACCGTCACCGCACCTTCCTCGCCCACCGGCAGCGTGAACAGCATGGGCTGCTCCTGCACACCGGCGTCGGCAGCGACGCGCACGCCGTAGGTGGCCGGCAGCAGGCCGGCGACGAGCGCCACGCCCCGCTCATCGCTGGTGACTCGCGCGACGCGCTGGCCGAGGTAGAGGTCCTCGGGATCGAAGTCGGAAGCACCGATCAGCACCATCGGCCGGTCATGGTCCGGCACCGACTGCTCCGCGATGCGCACGCGCGCGCCGGCGAC
>JAYUCN010000084.1:0-2583 GCA_043740335.1 Planctomycetota bacterium | reverse complement strand
TGGTGGCCAGCACCATGCGGCCACCGAACTGCAGGACCGTGCGGCGGTCGTGGGCGAGGGTTGCCACATTCGCGGCGGGCAGCTTGCCCGTGTGCATGCGCAGCAGAAGCCACAGCAGGAAGGTGGACGTCAGATGGCAGGCCAGGGCCATGCCGAGGTCGAGCACCCCGAACCACCACAGCGTGGTCCAGAGCGCGACGCGCAGCATCGACTGCGACACCATCCAGCCGCTCATGGCGAAGAACCGTTCGCGCAGCTGCAGCAGGCCGAGATCGAACTGGAACAGCACGGCAAAGGCGGCGCCGAGGCTCGCGAGACCGAGCATGAGCGCCGTCGAAGGGCCTTTCACGGCGTCGATCCAGGGGTGCAGCCCGAAGGCCAGGACACCGACGCACACCGGCCCCGCCAGCGCGAACCGCCGCTGCATCGACCAGGTCGCCTGCACCATCGCATCGGCGCCGCCGGCGCGTTCCTGTTCGGTGCGCGGAGCCAGCCGCAGCATTGCCCAGTTGAGGCTGCGACCCATGGCCTCCTGGAGGAATTGGAACGCGGCGAGGAAGAGACTCGCCGCCGCGAAGGCGGTGAAGTCGAGTTGCCGCGCCAGCAGCAGATTGCCGAGGAAGCCGAAGCCCGCGACCCCGGCGTTGGCAATGGCGAGTGCCGCGACATGCGACCAGGGCCGCTGCCGGCGGATCGCCGCAGCGTTGGCGTGTGGGGCAGAGGGCGTACTGGCGGACAAGGGCGCGAGCGGGCCGGCGAGGGAGGGGCAGCCGGGGGTCTCTAGGCAGGGTGGTTTATCACAGTTGTCCCCTGTAACCGAACCGGGACAATCGATGTCCGCTGCGCCGCCCCGCGCCGAACACCTCGAGACCGCTCGTCAGAGACCCACCGATGCGCAGTCATGCCCTGGTCGTTCCCACGCTCGTCACCACCGGCGATCTCGTGGCACTGCTGTTGGCCTGGGTCGCGACCCATCACATCGCGCCACCCGGATTCTCGCCCGTGGCGCTGGTGCCGCTCGCGATCCTGCACCAGCTCGTCCTGTCGACGGGCAGTCTGCACACGCAACTGCGCTACGTCGGTGTGCGTGACCTCTGCCGCCGTGTGGTCGCAGCCTGGGCGCGCGTGGCGGCGGCGGTCTGCGTGCTCTGTTGCGTGCTGCCGGACCGCGTGCCGCGCGAGAGTGCGGTGGTCTTCTGTGCGGCGTTCCTGGCGACCCTGACCGCAGTGCGTCTCGGCTCCATGTTCGTGCGCCGCTTCGTACGGCAGCGCGGGCGCAACCTGCGCTACGTGGTCGTGGCGGGCGGTGGGGAGGCAGCCATGCGCGCTCGCCGACGCTGCACGGGCGATCCGGGGCTCGGTCTGCGGGTGGTCGGGCACCTCGTGCGCAGCGATGCGCCGGTCGACGAGTGCCTGGTGGTGCCGCGGGACGAGGTCGTCGGCACCTACGAAGAGCTCGAGCGGGTCGTGCGCGAGCGCGTCGTCGACGAACTGGCCTTCGCCGATCCGCAGTGCTCCTTCGCCGCGATGTCGTCGCTCATCGAGTCGGCTCGTGTACTCGGCCTGCGCACGCATGTGAGCGCGGAGTTCCTCGGGGTCTGGCGCGGTGTCGACGTGCAGCAGATGCAAGGCGATGTCGTGCTGCGGCTCACCCCGTACCCGCACGACGTCTTCGGACTCACGGTGAAGCGTGCACTCGACGTGACCGTGGCGACCGTGGCGCTCGTGGTGCTGCTGCCGCTGTTCCTGCTGATCGCACTCGCCGTCAAGCTCGATTCAGCAGGGCCGGTGTTCTTCACGCACTGGCGTCTCGGCCTGAACGGCCGTCGGTTCCGCTTCCCCAAGGTGCGCTCGATGCAGGCTGGCGCCGAGGCGCGGCTCGCGGAACTGGCGACGCACAACGAGATGGAAGGGCCGGTCTTCAAGATGCGCAAGGACCCGCGCGTGACGCGCGTCGGCCGGTTCCTGCGCCGCTTCAGCCTCGACGAACTGCCGCAGCTCTGGTGCGTGATGACGGGCGACATGAGCCTGGTCGGCCCGCGGCCGTTGATGCCGCACGAGGTCGACGGTCAGCTCGGTTGGCAGCGCCGTCGCCTCAGCGTGCGACCGGGACTTACCTGCCTGTGGCAAGTCAGTGGTCGCAACGACATCGACTTCGAGCGCTGGATGCAGCTCGATCTGCAGTACATTGACACTTGGTCGCTCTGGCTCGACCTGCGCATCCTGGCCCGCACCGTACCCGCGGTGTTGTCGGGGCGCGGAGCTTCGTGAGCGGTCCGTCGACCTCGCCATGCCGCACGCCTGCTCCCCGTTCCCGATCGTGTTCGCTGCGTTGGCCGCCTGCAGTACCTACGGCAACCTGCCGGAAGGGGAGTCGCGCGCCTACGACACGCGTGTCGTCGAGGAGACGCCGCCCTATCGCATCCAGCCCGGCGACGGTCTGACGATCCTGTTCGCCCACCACCCGACCCGCAAGACGGACGTGGTCGTGCGCCCGGACGGCAAGCTCTCGATTCCGTTCGCCGAGGAGGTCCACGTCGCCGGGCTCACCGTCGCCGAAGCCGACGACGTGCTGACGCGCAG
>JAYUCN010000083.1:0-2584 GCA_043740335.1 Planctomycetota bacterium | reverse complement strand
GCAGACGCTCGAAGGCACGCCGGCCCTCGTGCACACGGGGCCGTTCGCGAACATCGCGCACGGCAACAGCTCGATCGTCGCCGACTACGTGGCGCTGCGCGGCCTCGACTTCGTCGTCACCGAAGCGGGTTTCGGCGCCGACATGGGGGCCGAGAAGTTCTTCAACATCAAGTGCCGCGTGTCGGGCCTGCGCCCCGATGCAGCGCTACTCGTGGCGACCGTGCGCGCGCTCAAGATGCACAGCGGCAGGTTCTCGATCACGGCCGGCAAGCCGCTGCCCGAGGGGCTCCAGCGCGAGGACCTCGATGCGTTGAAGGCCGGCATCGGCAACCTCGAGAAGCAGATCGAGAATGTGCGCCTGCATGGCATCCCGGTGGTCGTCGCGGTGAACAAGTTCCCCGGCGACACCGAGGCCGAGATCGAGTTCGTGCGCGCGGCGGCGGTCGAAGCCGGTGCGTCGGCGGCGCATGTGTCGACGTTGTTCGCCGACGGCGGCAAGGGCGGCGAGGCGTTGGCACACGCACTCGTGAAGGCCTGCGACGAGCCGAGCTCGTTCCGCTTCCTGTATCCGAGCGAGGCGAGCCTGAAGGAGAAGATCGAAACGCTGGCGACGAGGGTGTACGGCGCCGACGGTGTCGACTACGAGCCGCTCGCGAGGCATCAGCTCGCGATGTTCGAGGAGCGCGGCTACGGGCGGTTCCCGATCTGCATGGCGAAGACGCAGTACTCGCTGAGCCACGATCCTCTGTTGAAGGGGCGGCCGACGGGGTACCGGTTCAAGGTGCGCGATGCGCGCGTGGCGGTGGGGGCGGGGTTCGTGTACCCGCTCGCCGGCGAGATCATGACGATGCCGGGCCTGGGGAAGGTGCCGGGCGGCGCCCGCATCGACATCGACGAGCAGGGCAACGTGGTCGGGATGCTGTGAGTGATGCGTCGCCCTGAACCGCACCGATGGCTTCGACGTTGCGCGTGCCTTTGGTGGTGACCATGCCGAAGCGATGCTGCTGTCTCGCTGCGTTCTGCCTCGTGCCTCTGCTGCCGGCACAGCGCGAGTTGCTCGACGCGCTGCCAAAGGCAGAGGAGGCCTACAAGTACCGTCACATCGACTTCGGTCCGGAGTTCCAGGCGCTGGACCTGCCCGGCGAAGGCCGGCCACGCGGCATGGCGCGGCTCGGCGACAGCGTCTGGATCGCGCGTGGCGACGAGCTGCTGCGCATCGAATGGCCGTCCGGCAAGCTGCAGCATCGGGTCGAGGCGCCCCCGGACGTGCTGGGGCTCTGTGCCGATGGCAAGTTTGTCTACGCGCTGCGCCCCCTGGAGATCGCCGTGCTCGACCCCGTCGCCGGTCGCGTTGTGCGCAGCATCCCGTTGACGCTCGGCGAGCCGCCCGTTGCCATCGCGTGGGAGACGGAAGGGTTGCTGCTGGCGACGGGTGGCGAGTTCGTGCGGATCGATCCTGTGTCCGGTGTTGCGACGTCGGCTCCCTACACTCGACACGACGACGTGCAATGGTTGGCCAATGATGGTCACCGGGTGTGGGCAGGCAGCAGCCGCGGCATGCGCCGCCTGGAACGGCCCGACGTGCCCAAGTCCGGCGAGAGGTCCTGGCCGAACCGCCAGTGGCCGTGGAAGCTGCGCACAAGCACTGCTGGGTGGATCGACGACAAGCTGCTCCTGCTCGTCGAGCGTCCCAAGTCCCGTGCCGAATGGGAGACGCTGGGCGGGCTCTTGTCCGCGGGCGCCATGGAAGAACGGCTGTCGCTGAAACTGTACTTCGACAAGGATCGCACCTACTACGAAGTCGGACCCAAACCCATCCGGACGCGCGAGGCACTGCGGCAGGAACTGAAGCGACTCGCCGACGCTCCGAGTTCACGGTTCGCCGGCCGCGACGGCAAGGTGCATCTCATGCCCGTCGTGATCGAGGTCTATCCGGGGGTCACGGTGGCCGAGCTCGCGGTTGCTTGGGACATCGCGAAGGAGTCCGGGTTCGTCGACATCAGCAGTCCCGCGCAGGAAGCCTGGGTTCGTGTCGAGCAGCAACGCGCCGCGGAAAAGAAGTGATGTCCGTGGCGGCGACTTCCCATCGGCTCGTCCTCCTGTTGCTCGCCCTCTTCAGCGGTTGCATGGGCAGCCCCGCGCCGGTCTGCGAACTGTTCGTGCTGGGCATCGCGCAGGACGGCGGTCTGCCGCAGCTCGGCTGCGATCGCCCGTGCTGTGTGACGGCGCGCGCGACGGGCCGCGTGCTGTTCCCTTCCTCGCTCGGCGTCGTCGACCACCGCAACGGCAAGCTGTTGCTCGTCGAAGCGACGCCGCGCATCGAAGAGCAGGTCGCCATGCTGCATCGCCAGGCCGGCGTGACGGGCCGCGGCCGGCAGCCCGTCGACGCCGTGCTGCTCACGCACGCGCACATCGGCCACTACCTCGGGCTCGCGCTGTTCGGCCGCGAGGTCGTCGGCAGCCACCACCTGCCCGTGCATTGCTCGCCGCGGTTCGCGGCGTTCCTGCGCGGGCACGGTCCATGGCGGCAGCTTGTCGAACTCGAACAGATCGACGTGCACGAGTTCGTGGTCGGCGAGACGTT
>JAYUCN010000082.1:0-2590 GCA_043740335.1 Planctomycetota bacterium | reverse complement strand
GCAGCGTTCGCGTGCTCGACTTCGGCATCGCTCGCGCGATGACCGACGATGCGCCGCTGACGCGCACGGGCGAGATCCTCGGCACGCCCGAGTACATGGCACCCGAACAATTGCTCGACGGCCCCGAGGCAACCGACGAACGCACCGACGTGCACGCGCTCGGCGTGCTGCTCTACGAACTGCTCACGGGCCGCTCGCCGTTCCACGGGGCCAACCTGTTCCAGGCGTTGAAGCTCGTCGAGTCGCTCGTGCCACCGAAGCCATCGTCGCTGCGCGCGGACGCCGCGGCCCTCGACGCCGTCGTGATGCAGGCCTTGCAGAAGCGGCGTGAGGACCGCTTGTCCACGGCGTCGGACTTCGCCGCAGCGGTGCGTACTGCGGTGCCGGAAGCGATCGTGACCAGGCCCCCCGGCCCTTCGCGCCTCGTCTGGTACCTGTGGCTGCCGCTCGCAGCCGTTCTTGTGCTCGGCATCGTCGGCATCCTCTGGTTCGCCCACGCCGTCCGCGCCGGCATCGCCGAGGTTGGCGGCGCTGTCGGCAAGGCGCTCGACGCATCCGTGACCGCGGCTGCCGCGCAAGTCGCAACGCGCGTGCTCGTCGTCTACCAGCTCGCGGACGGCGAATGGTCCGCGGCGCAGCATGCGGGCGAGCAAGTCCTCGCCAACGGCGACCACGACGTGCTGCCGAACGTGCAGGACGCATTCCTGCTGTCTCACCTCGGCTGGCCGCTCGCCGCCAACCTGCCCGCGTGGCTCGGCTGCTGCGACGAGCGGCAGCGCGAACGGCTTTTCGGCGGCGGCGGCGAGGCACCGCTGCCCGGCGATCCGCTCACGAACGCCCGCGTTTTGCTCGCGCGCGGCGACCCGCGTGCAGCGCTCGCCGTGCTGCAGGAACACACCGCGGATGCGACCGCAGACCTCGACGCCCGCCGCTTGCTGCTGCTCGCGGCCCACGCTGCCGGTGCCGATGCCGGCTCGCTGCGCGCCCTGTCGACGCGCCTCGCACTCGATACCGATGCCGTCTCACGCCTGTTGTCGATCCGGTTCCTGGCCGGCGAGGCACGAGCACAGGCGTTCGTCGAGTACGCGGCGCGGCTGCCGATCGAGCAACCGGAACACTGGCTCGCGCTGCGCTGCGCGGACGCGTGTCGTGAACTCACGGACACCGCGGGGGCCGAGCAGCGCGCCGAGCTGGCGTGGCTGCACGGTGCTGGCGAACTCGCGGTGCTGCTCGACGCGGGACTGCAGAGCCTGCACGCTGGCCGCCTGCCGCCGAGGCCGCTCGCGACGGCGCAGGCTCTCCGCCTGCTGCGCCGGGTCGCCGCTGCGGATGCACTCGACACCCCCGCGAGCGTGGCATTGCGCGCGTTGCTGCAGTTCGCCGCCGGGGATGCTGCCGCCGCCGAACAGTCTCTCGCTGCGTTGCCCGCAAGTTCGTCCGCGACCCTGCATCCGTTTCAACAGTGGCTCGCCGCGGTCCGGAATACCGACCCTGCGGACCTGGCTCTACACCGAGGTCTTGCGGCGTGGCGCGTCGGCGACCTCGAGGGAACTCGCACCCACTTGGCCGCCGCGAACTCGGCGGCGGCGACACTCTCCAGGTGGTTGCTCGACCGTGAGGCCACCGCCGACAGCGCCCCGACCGAACTCCCCGCGCTCGCGATGGCCGCCGCAGGAGAACTCGTGCGCGGCGACGCCACCCAGGTGGAACGACTGCTCGCCGCGGCTTCCGCACATCCCGAGCAGCAGTTGCAGTTCCTGCGCCTCGCGGTGCTCGCGGGTGCCGAACCCGACTTCACCGCAGCACCATGGCGTACGTTCGCGGAGCCGCCGGCGCGCGCCAGGTTCGACGAGGAGGTGAACGGTGGACTCCACCGCTGAGATCGTCCTCGTGCAGCGCGCCCAGGCCGGCGATGCCGCCGCGTTCGCCGAACTGGCCGAGAGCCACGATCCACGCCTCGTGCGCTTCCTGCAGACGATGACGGGCAACGACCACGCTGCCCTCGACCTGCTCCAAGACACGCTACAGCGCGCGTTCACGAAGCTGCCGCAGCTCGCCGACCCCACGAAGTTCGGTTCCTGGCTGCTGTCGATCGCGTGCAACCGCTGCCGCAATCATCTGCGCCGCGAAGTGCAGCGCGCACACGCGGGCGACGACGCGCTCGCCCTGGTCGCCGAGGGCCGCCGTTCGGCGCTCAGTTCGATCGTGCGCCGCGAAGACGCCGTCCGGCTCGCACTCGCCATCGACCGTCTGCCGATCCTGCTGCGCGAAGCGTTCGTGCTGTTCGCCGTCGAAGGGCTGCCCTACGCCGAGATCGCTGCGGCGACCGAAGTCGCGGAAGGCACTCTTCAGGTGCGCGTCCATCGCGCCAAGGCCCTGCTGCGCCAACAGCTCGGCGACGCGGTCGACACTTGGTGGGTCCGCCAATGACGCAGTGCAGTGGCAACCTGCTGGTCGTCGGTGGGCTTCATTCGTCGTCATCCTCAGTGGCCTCTTCCCCGAGCCACAACATCGCCGCCTGACGAACGTGGAGCACCTGCACTTCGCGAGCACGCAGTAGATGATGCGATAGTTCTTGCAGAGAAGGTTT
>JAYUCN010000081.1:0-15791 GCA_043740335.1 Planctomycetota bacterium | reverse complement strand
TACGCGCCGACCGACACGAGGTCGCGGTTCTCTTCGTAGTGCGCGAGCAGTTCGCGCAGCCGCCGCGCTCGTCGCTGGTGGTCGGCCGTCGTGACCTTCGGCATGAGACGGCTGATCGAACCGAGCACGTCGATGGCCGGGAACTTGCCGCGCTCGGCGATGCGGCGGCTCAGCACGATGTGGCCGTCGAGGTAACCGCGCAGTGCGTCGGCGACCGGTTCGTTCAAGTCGTCGCCATCGACCAGCACCGTGAACAGGCCCGTGATCGTGCCGCGACCATCGCTGCCGAGCCGTTCGACGAGGCGCGGCAGCGACGCGAACAGCGATGGCGGGTAACCGCGCAGCGTCGGCGGTTCGCCCGCGGCGAGCCCGACCTCGCGCACCGCCATCGCGTAGCGCGTCACCGAGTCCATCATGAACAGTACGTCCTGACCCTGCGCGCGAAACGACTCGGCGATCGTGACCGCAGTCAGCGGCGCCTTGAGCCGCAGCATCGGCGCTTCGTCGGACGTGCAGGCGACGACAACACTCTTGCGCAGACCCTCGACCCCCAGCGCCTCGAGCACGAACTCGCCGACCTCGCGACCGCGCTCCCCGATCAGCGCGATGACGTTCACCTGGCCCGCACCGCTGCGCGCGATCGAACCCATGAGCATCGACTTGCCGACGCCCGAACCGGCGAAGATGCCGATGCGCTGGCCCTTGCCGCACGTGAGCAGCCCGTCGATCGCAGCCACACCGGTCTCGATCGGCTGGTCGATCGGCGTGCGCTGCAACGGCGACGGGGCCTCGCCCGTGATCGGACGCAGCGCCCCTTCGGGAACCGGGCCTCCGTCCAACGGCCGACCCAACGCATCGACGACGCGGCCGAGCAGACCCGCACCGACGGGCACCGCCAGTGGCCGGTGCTGGTTGTGAACGCGGTCCCACGGGGCGACACCGTTGCTGTCGCCGAGCGCCATCACGACCGTGTCGTCACCGTGGAAGCCGACCACCTCGGCAGGGATCGGCACGGTGCCACCGGCCGCCGCGATCGTGCAGAGATCACCGATGGCGGCCCGCAGGCCCGTGATCGAGATCGCGATGCCGCGGATGCCGCGCACCCGTCCCTCGGCACGCGGACGGTTCTCGGCGCGCGCCGCGGCGACAGCTCGCTGCAGGGCAGCCGGCAAAGTCATGCCAGCGCCTCGCGCCGCACCTCGGCACAGACACGCTCGAGCGCTTCCTTGGGGTCGTAGCGCAGGCGTCCGGCCTCGGTCTCGGCGCGCACCCCACCGCGTGGCACCGTGTGATCGCCGACGAAGCGCGCCGCCGCGAGCTCGTCCTGGAGCTCCGGCATGGTTGCGAGCTTGCCCTGCACGAGGTCGAGATCCTGCGGATGCAGACGCAGAACGAGTTCCGTGCGCTCACTGCCGTGCACACAATCGCGCAGGCAACGGGCGACGGTCGGGGTCGGGTCGACCAGGCCCTTCTCGAGCGCGGTGCCGACGAGTTCGCGTGCGATCGCGAGTCCGAGTTCGACGGCGAGGCTGGCGAACTCGTCGAGCCGCGTCCCCACCGCCGCAGGAACGTGCTCGACGACGGCCCGGGCCGCGAGCGCGAGCTCCTGCAACAGCTTCGACTCGGTGGCGCGACGCACCTCGCGCTCCTTCAGATCCAGCAGCGTCGCCACCCTCGCGGCCGCGGGGCTGCCGGCTGCCGCATGCCGGGAGTGCATGCGGAGGCCCGTGATGGGCGCCTCGACCTGGATGTCACTGACGGAATGCATCGCCGGTCACACCATCTGTTCGGCGGCGCCGCCGACCTTGATGTCGCCCTTGTCCATCATGTCGCGGATCATCTTGAGGATCTCGTGCTGCGCCGTCATCACGTCCGACAGCGGCGTCGGGCCGAGGTTGTCGCGCTCCTCGCGCACCATGTCCGAAGCGCGCTTGCTGAGGTTGCCGAGAATGGCCTGCTCGACCGCGGGAGTCGTCGCCTTGAGCGACACCGCGAGTTGCCGCGAATCGACGGCGGCGAGGATCTTCTGCATCGACTTCTTGTCGAGCTTGCCGATGTCGTCGAACGTGAACATCTCTTCGCGGATCGCGCCGGCGATGGTCGCATCGGCCGCCTCGATCTTCTCGAGCACGGCCTTCTCGCCGCCGCCGAGGTTGTTGAGCAACGACGCCGCGGCCTTGACCCAGGCCTTGGGTTCGCTGCGCAGCGTCGTCAGCCCGAGGTCTTTGACCTTCTTGCGCATGACATCGAGCACGCGCTGCACGACGTCGGCCGGCGTGCGATCGAGCGTGGCGACGCGATGCACGAGGTCGGCGCGCATCTCCTCTTCGAGGTGGCCCAGCACTTCGCCGCCCTTCTTGCGGTCGAGGTGTGCAATGAACACGGCCGCGATCTGCGGGTGCTCCTCGGTGAGCAGGTTGGCGAGGTCCTCGGGCGTCAGCGACTCGAACACCGCGAACGGCTTCTTCGCCAGGATGTCGCTGTTGGCGCGCTTGGCGACATCGCCGCTGCGCTCTTCGCCGAACGCGCGCGTCAGCACGCTGCGCATGAGTCCGCCGACGTCGCCGAGCGCCATGCCACCTTGCCGCATGCGCTGCACGGCCATCTGGTAGACGCCACGCACGGTCTCGCGATCGACGGCGATCTCCTGCAGCTCCTGCATCGCGCGCGTCACCTTGTCGACGCTGTCGTCGGAGAAGTTGCGGAGGACCTTGGCCGCCAGCTCCTGATCGATCGAGAGCAGCAGCATGGCGATGGTCTTGTCCGTCCCCATGTTCTTCTGCACCGGGTTGCTCACGATCGTTCCCCGTTCATGCCTTCTGCTCCGTCAGCCATGACTCCAGCAGCTTGGCCAGCGTCGCGGGGTCGCTGGCGATCGAACGTTCGATCTCGCGCCGCATGCGCTTCTGCTGTTCTTCCGGCGGCAGGTTCTCATCCTTCCCAGTGGCCTTGTCGACGACGCCGGCATCCTCGCTCTTCGCCTGCCTGCCAGTTCGCTTGAACAGACCGCGCAGGAAGATCACCACGACGAAGACGCCGAGGACCTGGCCGATGGTCGGGCCCCATCGCAGCGCGAGATCCACCATGCCGGGACCGGCGGCACCGGCGGCACCCAGATCGAGCGGTGCGAACTCGCCCGCCATCGTGCTGAACGCCTCGGGCTTGTCGCGTTCGGGGTTCCAGCCGACGATCGCCTTGACGGCAGAGACGAGTTCGTCCTTGTTGAAGCCCGTCGCCTGTTCGAGCGAGCGGTCGTAGAGCACCGCGACCGTCATGCGCTTGACGTCCGGCGCCATCCTGCCGCTCTTGCGTTCGCCGATCTCGGTGACGAACTCGCGGTCCTTCTTCTCGTTGCTGCTGGTGTTCTTGGCGTCGGCCTCGGCGCCCTTGGTGCCGGCCGTGCCGGTGCTGTCCTTCGTGACCTTCTCGCTCTTGACGATGGCCTCGGTCGGCAGCACCTTCTCGCTCGTGACCTCCCAGAGCGGGTCGAGCTCGATGCTGACCGACACCGAGGTCTTGCCGGGCCACATCTGGTCGAGCCGCTCCTGCGCCATGCGCGTGCGCTCCTCGCTCATGCCGCGCTGCATGTTGAGGAACTCCGACGAACCGCCGCCGGCCTCACGATCCGGGTCGTAGCGCCATCGCTGGCCGCCGGTCGCGTTCACGACGTCGATGTTCTGGATCGGCACCATGAGCTGGGACGACGCCAGTGACGCCGCATTGTGCGCCACTGACTCGAAGGTCACGCCGGGCCTGAGTCGCAGGACCACCGAGGCGCTCGCGCGCACATCGCCATCGCGGTCGCGGAAGGCCGCCCGCTGGCGCGGCCGGCTGGCCGTCACGGTCACCGCGATCACGCCGTCGAGCGACTGGATGGCCGTGGCAGCCTGGGCCCGCGAGGCCGCATCGAGCTTCCACGCCTTGGTCTCGGCGTCCTCGATGAAGCTCGTGCCGCCGCCGATGGTCGGCGCGTTGCCGCCGCGCAGCCCCGCACTGCTGATCGCACTGTTGGCGAGTCCCACCTTGCTGCGCTCGACGCGGAAGGCCCGGCCCTCGTCGTCGGGAATGTACGAGACACCGCCCTGCTGCAAGGCCTGCTTGACCTGCGCCATCTCGTCACTGTTCTTGGCCGTGAACACGGTCTCGTAGCTCGGTCGCCCCGCGAACCACACGATGCCGGAAAGGCCCACGATGGTCGCCAACAGGACCGCGCTGACGATGAGCCGCTGGCCGCCGTCGAGGCGGTTCCAGATGCCCTTCACCTGCACCAACACTTCGTTCAGGAAGATTCGCATGGCTCAGATGCTCAGTTCACTCAGTTCACTCAGACCGCCGACCGCGAGAGCTTCTCCCAGGCGTCGATGAGTTTGTTGCGTACTTCCAGCAGGAGGTTGAACGCGACCTCGCTCTTGCCCGCGGCCAGCAGCACGTCGTGCACTTCGACGTCCTCGCCGAGCGCGAGGCCGCGCGTCTTCGCCTGCACGTCGTTCTGGAGCGCCGCCACTTCGGCGAGGGAATTGGCAAGCATGCCGTCGAAGTGCTTCGCCGGCCCGGCACCTGTCTCCGCGTGCTTCACCGGCAACTTGCCGATGCGCTCCGGATCCTGGAGCGAGAGCTCCTGCGGCATCAGCTCACGCAGCGGCAAACGCTGCAGCGGCGACCGCTCGAATCCCTGCAGAGGTGGTAGATCGAATCCGCTCATCGTGGGTCACATCGGGTGGGGCACATCGGGTGGGTCACCCTCGACTCACCGGCTCATGTTGGTGATCGTGTTCTGCTGCATGCTGCGGTAGGTCCGCAGGGCCGTGAGGTTGGCGTCGAAGCTGCGTTCGATCACCGACATGTCGACGAGCTCCTGGAAGATGTCGACGTTGCTGCCGAGCACCTTGCCGCTCGCGTCCGCATCGGGGTGCCCGGGCTGATAGAAGACGGGGAACGCGGACGTGTCCTCGACGACGCGAGAGATCTGCACGCCCTGGGCGCGCCGATCGTTCTTGTCCGACAAGGCACCGCCCGCCTCGGCGAGGGCTTCCTCGAACACCACGACCTTGCGCCGGTACGGTTCCTTGGTCGCATTGCCCGTGCGGTGCATGTTGCCGAGGTTGGCGGCGACGACCTCGGAGCGCTGGAGTTCGGCGCGCAGACCGGAAGCGGCGATGTCGAAGCCGCGGAACACACCCTTCATCGGTTCGTCCATCGGAATCACCTGCCGAAGATGGCCTTGTTGAGGGAAGCGAAGTAGCTGCCGGCGCGGCGCGTCATCACGTCGTGCAGCAGCGAGGTCTTGCCGAGCAGTGCCAGCTCTTCCATGAGCACGACGTTGTTCTGGCCGGGCGGCCCCGAGGTGTCGCGGCGCACGAGGGGTTCCACGGTGCTCGCGTCCTCGCCATTCGCCTCGGCGTCGCGCAGGAGGTCTTCGAAACGCACTTCGTAGCGCTTGAAGCCCGGCACGTTCTGGTTGGCGATGTTGTGGATCGTCGCCTGCGTGCGCTTGCCCAGCACGTCGAGCATGCGCTGCGTGAACGCCGTGTCGCGATCGAAGTCGATCATGATTCCTCTGCCACTGCTCAAGCATCGACGCGAGGCGGTGTCGGCCTTGAGACCGAGAGTTGCCGATGACCAGGGCAGGCCGCGGCGCGGCGTTGTCGAGGAAGACCACACGGAGTGTTTCCCTGGCGCGCGCGAAGGAACCTGCTGCACGCGCAGTTCCAGACCGTCGACGACCCTGTCTGCCGATTCCGGACGACCTACCGAGGGGGCGAGCGGTCTTGATCACGAGAGACATCGAGGACACGGTGTCCACGAACGAGTTCCCGGCGGCTCACCTGCTGCACCTCGCGTTCCTGCGGCCGAAGGGGTAGCGACGTCGTTCCTGGAGCGGCATCCGATGCAGATGCAGGCGTAGCGCGATGCACTGCGGCCGCGCGCAGTATGCTCCCCCGCCCGTGCCAGCCCCCTCCCCATCACGCGACGCGGATCCATTACCCGACAGTCCTCGCAGGCCGTCGTTGCTCCGTGGCACGTCGAAACCGACTGCCGATGCCGCGCAGCTCCTTCGGTCTTCGCTGTCGGCCGTGCACCCGTCGATCCCGCCGAAGTTCTTCTACGACGACCTCGGTTCGCGCCTGTTCGCGGCGATCACAGCCCTCGACGAGTACTACCCGACGCGCACCGAGGCGGAGCTGCTGCGACTGCACTTGCCCGCCATCGCCGCCGCGACGCCAGTGACGGGGTGCACCTTCATCGACGTCGGCGCCGGCAACTGCGAAAAGGCCGCGCGGCTGTTCGCGACCGTGCAGCCCGTGTGCTACGTGGCCGTCGACATCTCGAGCGACTACCTGGGCACCTGCCTCGATCACCTGCAGCGACAGTTTCCCCACATCGAGATGCACGGCGTCGGCACGGACTTCTCCGAACGACTCGACCTGCCACCGAACGTGCCCCCGCACCGGCGCCTGTTCTTCTATCCCGGCTCGTCGATCGGCAACTTCACGCCCGCCGACGCCATCACCTTCCTCGCTTCCCTTCGCGAGCAGATGCTGCACGACGGCGCCCTCTGGATCGGCGTCGACCTGCAGAAGCCCACCGAGATTCTCGAACGCGCCTACAACGACGATCTCGGCGTCACGGCTGCCTTCAATCGCAACGTGCTTGCCCACAGCAACCGGCTCGCCGGCACCGACTTCGTCCTCGCCGATTGGCGTCACGTCGCCTTCTACAACGACCGCGAGAGCCGCATCGAGATGCACCTGCAAGCCGTGCGTGATCTGGAGGTCACATGGCCCGGCGGACGCCGACGTTTCCGCGCCGGCGAACGCATCCACACCGAGAACTCCTACAAACACCGCATCGACGGCTTCCGCGAACTGCTGGCCACTGCGGGCCTGCGCTCCGTCGGCACTTGGACCGACCCCGCCGGCTGGTTCGCCTTCTTCGTCGCGGTGCCGGACGCAAGACCGTGAGTGTGCGCCACCTGACGCGCGAACAGCTACCGACCCTGCTCGACGAAGCGCGCGCAGCGACCTTCGCCGCCACGCTCGACCTCACCGACGAACAGTGGCGCGTGCCCTACCACCGCGGCATCCAGCCCGTGGCCTGGGACCTCGCGCACATCGCATGGTTCGCCGAGTTCTGGCTGTTGCGCGGCCCGCACCGCATCGGCGTCGATGCCCATGTGCGCGCCGACCAACCTGTGCAGTTCATCGGCACCGACGATCAGTACGACTCGGCCCGCATCACGCATCGGGCCCGCTGGCACATGCCGCTGTTCCCGCGCCACGAACTGCTGGAGCGCATGGCTGGCCAACTCGCGGCGTGCAAGCAGGCGATCGCCGAGGGCGGCGACACCGACGACGATCTCTACCACGCGCGCTTCTCGCTCTACCACGAACTCATGCACATCGAGGCGATGCTGTGGACGCGCGCCATCCTCGGCTATCGAGCACCAGCCGGCCTCGTGATGCCGGCCGTGCAACGGCGCCCCGAGGTGACTGTATCGGGCGGCGAACACCGCCTCGGCGGCCGCGGCGACGCGAACGGCTTTCTCTTCGACAATGAACTGCCCGGCCGCAGCGTGACCTTGCGTCCCTTCGCCATCGACGCCACCCCCGTCACGAACGGTGAGTTCCTGACGTTCGTGGAAGAGGGCGGCTACGGCCGGAACGAGTTCTGGCCCGGCGCTGCTGGCACGTGGCTCACAGCCCAGGCGCGCGGCGCGCCGGAACGCTGGCGACGGCTGCCGCAGGGTGGCTACGAACACCGTTGGTTCGACACCTGGCGACCGCTGCCGTTGGCGAAGCCTGTGATCCATGTCAGTGCCTTCGAAGCCGAGGCGTACTGTCGCTTCGTGCGCCGCCGCCTGCCGACCGCCGCGGAATGGGAGATCGCCGCACCCAGCATCACGTGGGGCAACATGGTCTGGGAGTGGACCGCGGATCCGTTCGCGCCCTATCCAGGTTTCCGCCCCGGTCCCTACCACACGTACTCGGCGCCGTGGTTCCACTTCCAGCGCGAGCTGCGCGGCGGGGCTCTCGCCACGCACCGGCTCATGCACGACGCGCGCTATCGCAACTTCTTCCTGCCGCAGCGCACGGACGTGTTCTCGGGCTTCCGCACGGCAGCGCCCTGACCGCTCACTCGAGCAGCAGCGCCGTGGCGCCGAACAACCGCTCGGCGCATTCCGCGCCCTGCCGCAGCAACGTCGGGAAGTCGACTGCCGCGTGGTTGAGTACGGCGAAGCGGTGGGAACCGAACCAGCGGTACTCGCGCCGCAGCGCGCGCGGACTGCCGGGTTCGAGCCAGAGACGCGCGCGTGGGTGCGTGTCGGCGAGCCAACGCTGCGCCGAAGACGACGGCATGGGGCCCGGCTCACCATCGAACCGGCGGAACACGAAACTCGCGGCGGCGCCAGCCGTGGGCGCGTGCCTCGCAACCGCAGCGGGATCCTGACCTGCAGCCAGCGCGATCGCGAGCCCTTCCATGTCGACGCCGTCGACGTCGCGATACAGCGTGGCGAACTGACCCGCCGAACGCGGATTGATCTCGATGACGCGCACCGACCCGTCGCCCAGCACGAACAGTTCGACGTTGAAGAGGCCGTGGTCGTAGCCGATGGCGCGCACGGCCGCCGTGGCCGTGGCCGTGACGCGCTGCTGCACGTCGTCGGGCAACCGGGATGGATGCGAGAAGCCCGCGAAGTGGCGCGCGCCGGCGATCTCACCCGGATACATCCACTCGTCGACGAGGCCCAGGATGCGCACGTCGCCGCGGCACGCGTAGCCATCGACGTTGACCTGCTGGCCCACGAGCGGCTCCTCGAGCAGCACCCGATCAGGCGGGCACGGCAGCGGCAGCACCGACTCGGCGAGCTGCGTGAACGGCCGCTGGCAACGCGTCAGCAGGTAGCGGTCTGCCATCGACAGCTCGAAGTGCGCGGCCAGTTCCGCGGCGCTGTCGATCCGGCGCGCCAGCGCCGAGAACGTGCCCTTCACGGGCTTGGCGAACAGAGGCCAGCGCAGGCCGAGTTCCCCGACCACGCGCTCGACGGCACCCGCATCGCGCTGACGTCGATCCGCGAGCGACCACGGCAGCACTGCGGCCGCAGCGACGGTGCCATTCGGCAGCGCCGATGCGAGGGTCCGCCGCAGCAGCAGCTTGTGCTGCGCGCGCACGATCGCAGCCGGGTCGGCACCCGGCAAACCCAACTCGCGTGCCACCACCGCCGCGAGCAGACAGCCGAACTGGTCGTCGTTGGACCAGACCGCGTCGATGCAGCCGCGATAGAGGGCGCACAGACGGTCGGCCAACCGGCGCGCATCGAACCAGAGCAAACGCAGGCAATGCGGGAAGGTGAGCAGCTCGAACCCCTCGCGCTCGAGCACGAGCGTGCCCGCTCGTTTGCGCGCAAAGAGTGTTTCGTCCTCCCACGTTCCCTGGAAGAGCACGAGCAACCGAGGTACGGAGGATCCAGCCATCGCGCGGTTGGTTACACCGCGGCGGCGTGCCTCCGCGTGACGCCACAAGCATCGCCGTCGGCGGCACCGACGACAACCATCGTTTCAGCTGAGTACGGACACGTGAGCCGCGGGAATGGGCCGGTTCGCCGTGGACAGCGTGACGACGGGCTCGACCAGTGGCTCGACCACTGGCTCGACCACTGGCTTGACCAGCGGCACCTGGCGCTTCCGCATCGCATCGAACGCCATCTGCTCGATGGTCTGGGCCGCGGCATCCCACGGAAACGCCGCCTGCACCGAACGTGCGAACGTGCGCGCTTCCTGCTTGCGCACATCGATCGTCGCCAGCGCCTCGCCGAGCAAGCGCCCGGCGTCCGCGGGCGACGGCTCCGAGACCCACGGCATCGACACGTGCGCGGCCGGCAGTTCGACGGACCGTCGTGCCGACGCAATCTTCACCGCCCCCGGCCCCCGCATGAGACTGTCCGCCCCACCACCAGCCGTCGCCAGCACCGGCAGACCACAGGCGCGCGCTTCGAGCACGGGCAGGCAGAAACCCTCGCCGCGGTAGGGATGCAGCAGCAGGTCACAGGCCGTGTAGACCGAAGCCAGCTCCTCGCGCGACAACTCGTGGTCGATCAACAGCAGCGGCGGCGTGCCCGGTGTTCTCCGGAAGCGTTCCAAGAGTTTGCCCAGATGGAAGCGACCGTAGTGCTGGTCGTGACCGACCGTCTTCACGACGACGCAGAAGTCGGCACCGGCCGCGCGGGCCGTGAGCACCGCGTGCAGGAACACGTCGAAGCCCTTGCGCCAGATCAGGCCGCCGCAGAACAACACCGCGGGTCGGCCCTGCTTCCAGGCCAGGATCGTCGGATCCGGGACGGCAAGTTCGTGCATCGCTGCATCGACGCCGTGCGGAACCACCTTGATGTCCTTCATGCTCCGGCCGGCGGCGGTCATCACGCGGTAGACGTACTCGCTGTGCACGACGAGCCGATCTGCATCCTGGGTGACGTGCGGCGTCAGCTCGAGCGGCAGAGCACCGAACTCCCAGTCGACACGCAGCGCCCAGGTGCGACACGTTGGCCTGGCCGCCCGCACGGGCCAGCCCGACGACAACCACAGGTCGACGGTGCCAGGGTTGCGGCACAGCAGCGGTTCGAGTTCGGGCGCGCGACGCCGCAAGACTTCGAGGCTGCCGTGGAAGGGCACCGTCGGCACGAGGTGCAGATCGACGGCGCCACGGCGACGCAGAGCCTGCGCGGTCGCGATCGACAGCTCGGCACTCGACGACGCTTCGAAGAACGGCGCTTCGAGCACGAGGCTCGGTCGCGCTTGCTTGACGCGTGCCAACGACGGAGGCGGCGCCGACGGCCGGCCGCGCGTGAGATGTTCGACGACGTGCGCGCGCGCCCGGCGACCGACGGGCGCGGCCTCGGCAACGTTCCCGAGAGCTTGCTTCAGCGCGGCCACGAGTGCGCGTGGGTGCGGTGCGAAGTGGGCAGCTTCGATGGCCTCGTCCGGCACGTTGCGGCCGCCGATGGGCAGGCAGATGCCAGCGCGACCGACGATGGGTGCCGTGGCCGCGAACCGCGACACACACACGGGCCGTCCCGACGCCAGCGCTTGCACGAGCACTCGCGACGAACCCAGGCGCCGCCACGGCAGTACGATCACCGCTGCATCGCGCGCGTGGGCCGGTTCGAAGGCCGACCGCACGATCGTGAGCAAGCCCGAGCCCTGGCTCTCGACCCGTTCGCGCAAGGCAGGAAGGGCCGCATCGTCGCCACCGGTGAGCACGAGCAGGAGCGCTTGCCCTTGCGCAGCGAGATATCGGGACCACGCCTCGACCATGAGATCCATGCCGTCAGCGAAGCCACCGTCGCCGACCCATACGATCGGCCCACGCGGTGGCACCGCCGGCAACGACAGCCACGACGCGAGATCGCGTTCGTCGAGCGCGTGCGGCGGATTCTCGACGCCCGCCCACCGCAGTTCGGCGCGCACGCGCTCCAGGAGATCCGGCGCCTTGGTCCCTTCGCGCACGGTGAGAACGGTCGCTGCGAGCGGCCACTCGAGGCCCGCCATGCGCCCCGCGTCGACGAGCCCCGTCGGCGGCGCCAACACGACCACGGGTGCCGTGGCCGCGACGCTTTCGCCTGCCGCGCGCAGCAGCAGGTCGACCTCGGCCGGTGGCAGGCGCGTGCCCACGCGCAGCTTGCGCACGCCGTCGGTGAGCGGGATCTCGCGTTCGCCAGGTCCAGGCTCCCGCGGCCGCACCGCGGACAACGAGAGAGTGCACCGCATGCCGCTGCCGAGCGAGAGCCGCAGGAAACTGCGCAGCAGGCTGGCCGCGCTGTCTTCGCCGAACGGGTCGCCGTGGATCCGGACCTGATTCATCGGCCGCTCTCATCGGCTGTTCCGCGCCGTTGCTGAAACCTGCGACACGGCTGTGGCGGCGCGCGACAGTGCCCGCCAAGATCGCGGCGATGCCTTCCGAGTCGATGTCGCACCCCGATCGCGTGGCGGCGACGCTCGCCAACCTGACCGACGTGCGTGCGACCCGGGCCGGAGCGCTGTTCGCGTCGCCGGGAGAAGGCGCACACGACTGCCGTGTCGACCTGAAGCTCCTGCAGTGGCGGGCGCTCGCAGCGGCCGAACGGTCGGCTCGGGCGCGGGCACGGCTCACGGCGTTCGCGGCGAAGGAACATCCGGACGTGTGGGCCGGCACGGTGCAGGACGGCACCGCGCGCGGGTTCGCGGCCATGCTCGAAGAAGCGATCGCACTCGCACCGGCCGTGCCGCTGCCCGCCCTTCCCGACGACCCGGTGCTCACGCGCGTGTTCGCCGGCAAGGAGCTCAAGAAGAAGAAGGATCTGCTCGTGGCCAGCGGCGGCGCGCGCGTGCGGTTCTCGAAGAAGCAGGGGCTGTTGTTCGTCGAGCGCGAGGGCGGCGTGCATTCGGCGAACTGCCTGCGCTTCGAGGCGCGTCGTGATCTCGGTACGCTCGACGGCTTCGTCGGTGACGAAGGCGAACGGCCGCGCCTCTTCTCGGCGCAGTTCCTGCAACCGCAGCGCTACGTGCAGTCACCGGGCTGGTCGGAGCTCGTGCTCGCAGGCCGCATCGGCCGCGGACCGATCGGCTGGAACTGCGAGCTCGTGCTGACCGGCGTCGAGGCCGACCCGACGCTGCAAATGACTCTGCGCCTCGACAACCGGATCGCCGGCTGGCGGCTGCGCGTACGTTTCCTCGGCATCGACTCAGCGGCCATCGTGCACGAGTGCATGCCCGTGCGTGAAGTCGTGCAGAGCGACGCGGGTGGCTTCGTCGCGTTCACGCTGGTGCGCGCGTGCGGAGTGCTGCTCGTCGACGGCAAGCCGGTCGCAGTGCCGGGGGCACAGTGCCAGGGCCTGATCGTGCATTCGTTCCGGCTGGATGGTGTCGCGGCGAAGTGATCTCGATCGCGACCGAGCGCCACCGTCAGCCGGGCTTCTTCTTCGACTCCGCCTTCCAGGCTTTGCCCTGGAACTTCTCCGCCAGCACCTTCTTGAACTCATCGGCGTCCTTCTTCCAGTCGGCGTCGCTGGCGTTGACGACGATCTGCGGTGTCGCGAAGGCCGAGGGGTTGGTCGTCAGCGGTTGCGTCTCTTCCACGGAACCCGTCGACACGCAGCTGGTGAGGCAGAGCAGCGAGACACCGGCGAGAGAGACAAGGTGGGACGTGGTGTTCATGATCGGTCTCCGGTTGCAAGCGAACGACGGCCTCAAAGCGCCGCAGTCAGTTCCTGCAGACCAGTTGCCAATGGCAGGGCCTCGACGCCCTTCCAGTGCTGGCGAGCCCGACCACCGTACAGCAGCCAGCGCTTGGCCACCGGATAGTCTTCGCCGAACGTAGCCAGTCCCTCGAAATCGCGATCGCGAAGCTGCGCCGTGCGCTTCACCTCAATCGCGTGCAGACCGCGTGCACCGTAGAGCACGAAGTCCACCTCCAGGCCCGCCGGCGTTCGCCAGGTGCGAACCTCGTAGCCCAGGTTCCGGTACGCATTGGCGGCGAAGAGTTCATTGAGCACGAGTGTCTCGATGGCCGCACCATCGATCTCCGCCGACGAATCCAGCGGCCCGCGCAAGCGAAGCGTCCGGTAGACGCCGGCGTCGAAGAGGAAGAAGCGCGGGTGTACGGTCACGTCCCGCTTCGCGCGACGGCGGAACATCGGCAGCCTCACGGCGAGCAGCAGGTCCTCAAGGGCCGTGAACCACTGTTCGACGACCTTGCGCTCGATACCGCAGTCGCGAGCGACGGCGGCGATGTTCAGGACGCTCGCCTGGCTGAACGAAGCTGCCTCGAGAAACCGCGTGAACCCGGCGAGGTTCCGCGTGACGCCTTCCTGCAGCACTTCTTCGTGCAGGTAGGTCCGCACGTAGCTGGCGAGGAACTCCGCGGGATCGTCTTCGACCCAGACGCTCGGCAGGCCGCCGAACTGCAGGGCATGTCGCAGGTCGAAGTCCTTGCCAAGTTCCGCGGCAGTCAGCGGGTACAGGTAGTGGGTGCGAGCGCGTCCCGCCAACAGGTTGGCACCGCCGCGGCGCAACTTGCGCGCGCTCGAGCCGGTGAGGGCGAAGCGCCACTTCTTCGTCTCGATGAGGCGGTGCACCTCGTCGAGCAGCGCCGGGATCTTCTGCACCTCGTCGATGACGACCCATCCCTTGTGCTTGGGTGGGATCATCCCCTCCAGGCGCTCGGGTGCCGCGGCGAGGCGGTTGTGCATGTCGGCCGCGAGCAGGTCGATCATCACGGCGTCGGGCAGGGTCGCCTTGATCCACGAAGACTTGCCGGTGCCGCGCGGTCCGAACAGGAAGAAACTGGTCTTCGGAACCGTCAGGAATCTGGAATACACAACTCCATTTTCGGCCTGAAAATGGAGTTGGCAACTCCATTTTCCAAATGGGCGCCGACCGGGTCAGCTCGGCTTCCAGTACTCCGCCCCGTCGCGATCCCAGATCTGGTAGCCGATGCCCATGCGCTCGGCCAGTTCGATGAGTGCCGCAACGTGATCGCCGTACACGAACCCCAGATGGTTCGACGGCCAGCGCTTGCCGAGCACCTTGTCGGTCACGGGCACCGTGCCCTCGAGGATCGGCCAGCTCGGGTTGTAGTCCGCGTGCCGGCTCTTCGACACCGCCGTCGTGCGCATGATCGTCGCGACCAGATAGAGGCGCCCGTTCTCGACCCCGAGCCGCGCCACCGTGACGTCCTGGTCCTTCGCCGTGCGCATGCGCACCGCCGCCCCACCCGCCGCATAGAAGTGTTCCTGCCCCGGGTACTCGACCTGCGCGAACTTCTCTGCCGTCGAGTCGGTCTCCTTGCCCGCGTAGTACACCGGGTGCTGCCCGCAGTTGACGATCGCGAGCAGCGTCTCGCCGTTCTTGTCGGTCTTCACGTAGCGGAAGTCGCCGAAGCCCGCCGGCTTGCCCGACAGTTCCTTCAACAGGTACTGCGAGTACATGGTCGGCAGGTCCGTCTCGCAGCTGGTCGGGATCATCGGCTTCTTGTTGCCGAGCGGGTCGACATCGTTGCCGAGGAACGAGGTCGCCATGCAGCACGTCGCGTACTTGCCGCTGCACTCGTCCTGGCACTTGATCGTCACGGCGCCCGCGCCCTTCTCGCGCGCGATGTCGAACGTCGCGAAGTACATCGCGACCTGCAGTGCGTACTTGTCGCGCGTCACCACCCGGCCCTTGATGACGCCGAACTTGCTCGGATCGGCGTCGTAGTTCTTCGCGACCGCGGCCTTGACGCGCGGCTCCAGCATCTTGCTGATCGCCGACAGGCCCGGCTGCCCGGCCCATTCGAACATGGCGAACGCGCGGTCGAGGAACACCTGCTGGTCGAGGCTCTCGCTCGTGATGCCCCAGCGTTTGGTCAGTTCTTCCTGGTCGATGCGCGTCGTCGGCATCTGGAGCGAGAACGAACCGAACTCGATCGCATGCAGCTTGTGCAGGCCGCTGACGACGTCGCGCACCTTGTTCTCGACCGCCGCGCGGCGCGCGAACAGGTCGAGCGCCTGCTCCATCTCCTGCTGCGTCACCGCGCTGTCGAAGTCGCCGTAGACGTGCACGAACGCTTCGCCGTTCTGGTTGAACGCGCCGCCCGTCGCCATGCCCGACACCATGCCGGGCACCGTCGTGTCCTGGATCGACACCATGAGGAGCCGGGGCCTCGCCGTCGCATCGCGCTGCTTGAGCTTCTGGGCAAACGCGGAGACGACCTTCTGGCTCGTCTGCGGGAAGGTCCAGGTCTGGTGCACGTTGACGAGCGCCTGCACCTTCGCACGGTCG
>JAYUCN010000080.1:0-2593 GCA_043740335.1 Planctomycetota bacterium | reverse complement strand
CCGCTCGGGGCTGTGCCGGTCGGCGAGGTGCAGTTGCGCTATCCGGAAGTGGATGGTGTGTCGACGGGCCGGCTCCAGCAGTGGATCACGATCTGCCTGAAGCAGCTCGACTGGCCGGCTGTGCTGCGGCAGGCGCAGGCACTGCCCGCCGGGCTCGAGGAGCTCGATGGTCCGTTGCCGGACCTGCTGGTGTCGATGCATCGGCCGCAGGATGTCGCCGAGCACGAACGCGCGCGCCGCCACTTCGCGGTGCGCGAGGCCGCCGCACTCTTCAAGGCCGTCGAACGGGCGCGGCGCGCGCGCGCGCTGCGACCCGCCGCGGCGTTCCCCGTCGACAACGTGCTCGCCGCGCGCATCCGCGCTCGCATCCCGCTCTGCTTGACGCCCGACCAGGACGCGGCCGTGCGCGAACTGTGGCAGAGGCTCGCCGGGCCCGCGGCGATGGGCGTGTTGCTGCAGGGCGATGTCGGCACGGGCAAGACGGCCGTCGCGATCGCGGCGGCGCTCGCGGTGCTCGCGCGCGGCGGCCGCGTCGCGTTCCTGGCGCCGACGGAGCTGCTGGCCGAACAGCACTTCGCCGCGGTGACGTCGTGGCTCGCGGGCAGCGACGTGCGCGTGACGCTGTGCACGGCGACGCAGAAGCAGCGCGACCTCGGTGGTGCGGGTGCGCATCTGGTGTTCGGCACGCATGCGCTGTTCGCGGGCGGGCTCGAGATCAGGAACCTCGGCCTCGTCATCGTCGACGAACAGCACCGCTTCGGTGTCGCCCAACGCATGGCGCTCGTGCACAAGGGTGACAACCCGCACGTGCTCGTGATGACGGCGACCCCGATCCCGCGCACGCAGGCGCTCGTGCTGTTCGGTGACCTCGACGTCGTCGTGCTGCGGCACCGGCCACCGGGGCGACGCGATGTGCCGGCGTTCCATCTGCCGCAGGAGAAGTGGGGGCGCGCCGTGCGGGCGATCGCGCGCGCGGTGCGGCGGCGCGGTCGTGTGTTCGTGGTCTGTCCCGCGGTCGGCGAAGAAGGCGAGAAGGGCGGCACCGTACTCGTGCAGAAGGCGCTGGCGGGACGGTTCCGGTGCGGGATCGTGCACGGTCGCATGCCGTCGGCGGAACGGCAGGACATCGTGCAGGGGTTCCGCGATGGGGCGTTCGACGTGCTGGTCGGAACGACGGTGCTCGAAGTCGGCGTCGACGTGCCCGACGCGACGCTGATGGTGGTGGTGGCGGCCGATCGCTTCGGCATCGCGACGCTGCATCAACTGCGCGGGCGCGTCGGTCGCGGGGCGCGGCGGGGGCTGGCGATCCTGTGTGGGCCGCGCACTGAACGCGTGGCGGCGGTGTGTCGCACGACGGATGGGTTCGAACTGGCCGAGGCGGATCTCGCGATCCGCGGCAGCGGCGAACTGCTCGGCACGGCGCAGAGTGGGTGGACGGATCTGCGCGCGCTCGATCCGGTCGAAGATCTCGAACTGCTGCTGCGCGTGCGCAAGGCCGTGCAAGTTGATGGCGGTGTCGCGTGACGGGGGAACGGGTGTTGTCCGTGGCTGAAGCGCGTGCGATCGATCGCGACGCGGTGGAACGGCTCTCCATGCCGACGCTGTTGCTCATGGAGAACGCGGCGCGTTCGGTCGCCGAGGTCGGGCGAACGTTGGGCGATCGCTTCGTGGTGCTTGCGGGAGCGGGCAACAACGGCGGCGATGGCGTCGCGGCAGCGCGGCACCTCGGCATGTCGCGATGTGCCGTTCACCTCCTGGCCGAGCCCGATGCGGTGCGGGCACCCGATGCGGCGCTCCAGGTGCGCATCCTGCGCGCGGCGGGCTGGCGGCTGGTCGTGGGTGCGTTGCCCGATCTCGCGGTGCATCGTGGGGCCGTGTGGATCGATGCGCTGTTCGGCACGGGTCTGGATCGGCAACTCGTCGGCGACGCGCGGCAGTGGGTCGAAGCGTTCGATCGTGCGCAGGGACCGAAGCTCGCCATCGACATTCCTTCAGGCCTGCACGGCGACACGGGGCAGGTGCTCGGCGTCGCGTGCCACGCCGACGTGACGGTGACGTTCGTGGCGAAGAAACGCGGCATGACGACGGCGACGGGGATCGCGCACTGCGGGCGCATCGTGGTTGCGGGGCTCGGACTGCCGGACTCGCCGTCGGCGACCTCGCATACAAAATGACCGCCGCCGTCCAGCCCAGCAAACATCGGCCTTCCGCGGTTTCGACATGGCCTTGGATTGCCTCTCCGAAAACCCGACCACTGAAGCCGCCGCGCGATCTCGTCGACGCGCACCGGAGAATCGCCGGATGCTTGCGTGCCACGTTCGTCTTGGCATGCTGGCTCTGTGCCGGCCAGACGCCGGGGAATCGCTGCGGCAACCGCGGCCGAACATCGGATGTCGACACCCTTCCATGCGAAGTACTGGGCAACCGAGCTCACGCTCCGTGGGGCGACTGGCAGCATCGAGTCCTTGTCGCGTTCGATCGCTGGCGCGCGCGTCGATCTGAATCCCCACCAGGTGGACGCTGCGCTGTTCGCGCTGCGGTCACCACTCACGCGCGGCGTGATCCTCGCGGACGAAGTCGGTCTCGGCAAGAC
>JAYUCN010000079.1:0-2594 GCA_043740335.1 Planctomycetota bacterium | reverse complement strand
GCAGAAGCAGAAGGGCAGCTGGCCCGCAACGCTTGGCGAGGTGTTCGCCCTCGGCAAGCTCGCTCCGGACGCGCTGCTGATTCCGGGCGATGCGATGGCGGCGGACGTCCCGATGCCCGCCGGTGACACGCGGGCTGTGAAGAGTTCGTTCCGCTACTTCCCGGTTCCCGTGCAGGTTGGCGGCGGCAACGATGGCGGCAAGATGTTGTTCATCGCGATCGCACCGCGACAGTATTTCCGGGTGATGATGTCCGACGATGGCCGGCTGCCCGACTACTGGGGCGACGAGAACCAGCGACCCATCGACACCTTCAAGTAGACGCGGAGCGACCCATGCGATTCGAAGACCAACGCGAGAGCAGCAACATCGAGGACCAGCGCGGCAACAGTGGCGGTGGTCCCCAGGGCGGCAACCCGTTCGGCGGCGGCGGCATGCGCCTGCCGATCGGCAGGGGCGGCCTAGGCCTCGGCGGTCTCCTGGTGCTGCTCGTGATCGGCTACTTCGCAGGCATCAATCCGTTCGATCTGTTGAGCGGCGGCAGTGTCTCGACCGGCGGCGGGTCCTACGCCACCGACCAGCAGACGCCCGTCAGCACCACGGCCGCAGAGGAGGCATCGAAGGTGTTCGTCGCCAAGGTGCTCGCGACGACGGAGACGTGCTGGCACGACGTGTTCACGCAGCAGTTTCACCGCAGCTACGAAGAACCGAAGCTCGTGCTGTTCCGCGACGGCGTGCGTTCCGCCTGCGGCGAAGCGGCGTCGTCGATGGGCCCCTTCTATTGCCCGGGCGACTTCAAGCTCTACATCGACCTGTCCTTCTTCGACGAGCTGAGCCGGTCGCTCGGCGCCGACGGCGACTTCGCCCAGGCCTACGTCGTCGCGCACGAGGTCGGCCACCACGTGCAGAACCTGCTCGGCACGAGCCGCAAGGTGGCTGCGTTGCACGGGCGCGTCGGCGATGCGGAGTACAACCACGCCTCCGTGCAACTGGAGCTGCAGGCCGACTACTTCGCCGGCGTCTGGGCGCACTACGTGCAGCACCGCATGCAGGGCCACGCCACCATCGAGATCGGCGACTACGAAGAAGCGATCAAGGCCGCGCACGCGGTCGGCGACGACACGCTGCAGCGACGCGCGACGGGGCGCGTCGTGCCCGAGAAGTTCACGCACGGCACCGCGGCGCAGCGCACGAAGTGGTTCAAGCTCGGCTTCGAGACGGGCGACCCGCTCGCGCGCGATCCGTTCCAGGAAGAGAAGTGATCCCGCACCGAGTCACTGCACGCGCAGGATGAGTCCGTTCGTCACGGCGATGCCGAACGGCGACGTGGCATCGAGGATCGCGCCCTGCAACGTCAGCACCAACGGCGCGCCGAGCCCGGGGATGCCCGCGGACCACGGTGCTGGCGTCGGCGCCAGCAGCGCATTGGGATCGAGGAAGAACCCGTTGCTGACCGTGAACAGCAGCGGGTCGCCCGGCGTCAAGAACTGCGGCGCGAACAACAGCGTGCCGAACACCGTTGGCAGCAGGTCGGCGCTGCCTGGCACACCCAAGCGCCCCCACAAGCCGAATGCCGCACTCGCGGGCCCCGCCGCCGGCGCCGCCATCTGCAGTACGAAGGGCGCGCCGACCGCGAGGTCGACTCTTCGCCCAGCACCGCCGTGCGAGCCGTTCACCAGGAGCACGTCCTGGCCACCGGGCCCGCCAACGTTGCCCGCCGCCACCACGGGCAACACCGGCCCCGTGCTCGCTTGCCAGTGTCGCAGCAGGTCGATGAGGGCGAGCGGCGTGTTGGCAGGTTCCGGATGGTTCTGCTGGTCTGCCGTGTTGGTGCCGTGGCACGAGGCGCAGACGCGGATCTCGCCGGGCTGGAAGGTCAGCCAATAGCGTTCCCGCACGATCGGCCCGCCCGCGGAACCGGTGAGCTGCCAGGTCAAGGCTCGCGCCGCCGGCACGAAGGCCGCCAGCGAACCATCGGCGCCGATGGCGACACTGCCCGCCGGCCCACCCGGGTTCGGTGGCATGGCGGCGATGGCCGCCGCGTCGTGCAGCGGCTGGGCCAGCACCCGACGCCCCGCAGCGGGCGAAGCGACGCCGCCGATGCCGCGCAACAGATCACCCTGGAACACCTGGAGGTGCGCGATGTCGTAGACAGTCCCTGGCGCACCCGTGGTCTGGGTCGCCGTGCCGACGACGCGCAGGTTGTAGGGCTGCTGCTGGTCGGCGCGGTCGCGCGTCGTGGCGTTGCGGCTCGTGATGAGTGCGAGCTGGCGTTCGCGCAGGAACTGCCGCAGCACCGCCGGATCGACGCCGGCCACCGTGAACGCATTCTGCTCAGGCGCCGGCAGCGACGCCGTCGTGAGTGGCGGCACGGGCCGGGCGCGCACCTCGACGGGGCTGAGTTCCCAGAGCGGCCCCGTGTAGCTCACCATGACGTCGGGACTCCACCAGCTCACCGACTTGCTGATGCCGGCCGTCAACGCCGTGCCCGCCGTCAGGTAGCTGCCGCTCGTCACGAGCTGCCGCAGCCGGAAGGTGAACGGTGATTGCGGCGCCGTCGTCGTTCCGATGTTGGCTGAAGCCCCCGTGTAGGCCG
>JAYUCN010000078.1:0-15817 GCA_043740335.1 Planctomycetota bacterium | reverse complement strand
ACCGTTGCGCGAGCACCTCGAGCACCGCGTTCGTGACGAAATCGCACCGAGTGAAAGAACTCAGGTGGTCCTACGTTCCGCCGCGTTCCGCCAGATCGGGAGCAGGTCGTCGACTCGAATACGTTCCGCGTCGGCTTCAAAGCCGAACAGGACGCGATGCCGCAGTGCAGGCAGCAAGCATGCTTCGATATCGGCGAGTACGACAGCCGGCCGACCCGCGAGAAGCGCGCGCGCCTTGCTGCCGAGAACGATCGCCTGCCCAGCCCGCGCGCTCGCGCCATAGCGTACGAATCGTCGCGTTCGCTCGTCGCTGTTCGCGTGATCGGGGTGAGTTGCCAGAACCAGCTCGGCGACGAACCGCAGCAAGTGGGTGCCGCAGAGCACCTCACGCACGAGAAGTTGCAGCTCGCGCAGATCTTCCGCTTGCAGGTGGACCTCGACGACGGCTTCGGCGCCGCCCGTCGTTGCTCCAAGGATCCTGGTCATCGCGTCGACCGTTGGTGTCTTGACATCGAGTCGGAAGAGGAAGCGGTCGAGCTGTGCCTCGGGGAGCGGGAACGTACCTTCGAGCTCGATCGGGTTCTGCGTGGCCACCACGTGGAACGGGTCCGGCAGCCGGTGCGTCGTTCCGGCGACCGTGATCGAATGCTCCTGCATCGCCTCGAGCAAGGCCGACTGCGTCTTCGGTGTCGCACGGTTGATCTCGTCCGCGAGCACGAAACCGGCGAAGAGGGGGCCACGCTGGAAACGGAAGGTCCGTCGCCCATCTTCGTCGTCGATCACCTGGGTGCCGGTCGCATCGCTCGGCATGAGATCTGGTGTGAACTGGATGCGAGCGAACTCGAGACCCAGTCCGCGTCCGAGGGATCGCACCAGCAAGGTCTTGCCGAGTCCGGGCAGGCCCTCGAGCAACACGTGCCCGCCAGCCAGGATGGCCACCAGGAGGTCGTCGATGAGCGCTTCCTGGCCGATCACGCTCTTGCGCAGCTGTTGGCGAAGGGAATCTACCCTGGCCAGCAGTGTCGCCGCCCGCCGCTGCACTACGTCGTGTTGCATCACAGCTCCTGCCGCATCGCGCGGTGGTCAAGATAGTGTTCGGCGGCGTCGGGAAGGACCGCAACTACCATCTTGCCGTGATTCGAAGGGCGACGGCACACGACGACGGCAGCGTGGATCACGGCACCACTCGCTGGGCCGAGCAACAGCGCTTCTTCACGCGCGAGCGATCGCGCGCCGTCCACTGCTTCGTGGTCGGCGACACTGACGATTTCGGCGAGATCCGACGGGACGAGGATGTCGGGAATGAACCCAGCCCCGAGCCCCGGAATGTCGTGGGCTCCTGGGCTGCCGCCGGTCAGCACCGGGCTCCCGGATGGCTGGACTCCGACGACGGGCACACCCACTTCGCGGAAGAACGCGATGCATCCCGATGCCGTGCCACCGGTGCCGACGGGAACGACCACGAGTCCGACCCGGCCGTCGGTGTCCTCCCAGATCTCGCGTGCCGTCGTCTCGGTGTGAATCCTCGCGTTCGCGCGGTTGGCGAAGGCCTGCAAGCAGATCGCGCCGGGGTTCTGCCTGGCGATCTGCTCCGCTCGCACCATGGCGCCGCGCATGCCGTCTGCCGCCTGTGTGAGGACCACCTCGGCCCCTAGTGCCCGCAGCATGTGCATCCTGCCCTCGACGGGTCGTTCCGGCATCGTGAGCACGACCCGATAACCAAGTCGCCGGCCGATGGTGGCGATCGCAAGACCCAGGTCGCCGCTGCTGCATTCGACGATCGTACCGCCTGGCCGCAGAAAGCCATTCCGTTCTGCGTGACGGATCATGCCCAAAGCCGCGCGATCTTTATTGCTGCGCGACGGGTTCCAGGCCTCGAGCTTGCCGATGAGGCGAGCGCCTGGTGGCGCCAAGCGGGACAGTTCCACGAGTGGAGTGCGCCCGACCAACCAGGTGATGTCAGCCGCGATGCGAACCATGGCTCAAGCGTAGCTTGGTCCCGAGGGCAGACCAGACGATGATGCCCGCTGCATGGTTCTCCTGCGCGCTGCTCTTGCCTTGTCGCTTGCCGCGATGGTCGCCTGTGCGGGCACTTCGCCGCGCCCGGAATTGGCGAACGTGGATTCTCTTCCCATGCGGGAGTTGTCGACTCCGCAGCAGCAAGAACTGGCGGCGCTGGTGGATCGTGCGATCGAGGCGGTCGTGAGACGGCGCTACGGCGAGGCGGAGTTGGCGGCGCGGCGTGCGCTGGCCATCGACCCGCGGGCGGCGAGGGCGCGTGTCGTCGTGGGCATGGTGATGCTGCAGCGGGCCAATCTAGGCGATCCTCCGGATCTGTTCGCGGCGAACGCTGGCGAAGCGGAGACCGTGCTGGCCGAGCAGATCGCGCCGAACGACGCCTTCGTCGGGTGGATGCGAGCGGTGTTCCTGGCAGAGGCTGGTCACATGTCGGCGGCTGCCACTGCTGCGGAAGCGGCCCTGCTGAGGACGGCCGAGGCCCCTGCCGCCGAGCGCGCTGCGTTGCTCGGCATCGCCGGCAACTACCGTTACGAGCTGGGCGAGGAACGCGCCGCCTTGCCACATCTGCAGGCCTACGTCGGGTTGCGGCCCGAGGATGCCAGCGCGAGTTTCCGCATCGGCGCGTGCCTGCTGCGGATCGCCGCGGTGCCGCAGGGCCCCAAGGACCTGCTGGTGGCGCAGAACCAGGCCGAAGCGGCGGCGCGCGCGTTTGCGCGGTGCGCAACCTTGACCCCAGGCGACGAGGACGTGGCGCTGGCGGTTGGTGCAGCGCTGGTGCGCGCCGCCGAACTGGCTGAACAACGCAAGGACTCCGCGGTTCGCGACGAGCGTCGCCGCGAGGCCGAGGCGACGTTCCGCGAGGTCGGAGAGCGCTTCCCGGGCAGCGCCGAAGCCATGTTCCGACTCGGCGTTCTCGAGGAATCACGCGGAGCACCTGCGGCAGCGCATCAGGTCTACCTGCAGGCTCTTGGTCGCGATCACCAACACCTCGGCAGTCTCCTCAACCTTGCGGCGCTGCTGGAAACGGGCGGCGACGCGGAAGCCGCAGGAGCACTGCTCGAACGAGCCTTGGCGACCGACTCACAACGCGCCGGGCTCAGCACGGAAGAACGCAGGCGCCTGCAGGAACGGCTGCGCGCCGGTCCTGCCAAACGAGGCTGACCGGCGTTGATCTAAGTTGACCGGCAGTAAGACCGGCTGTGCGTTCAAGCACCCATGATGCTGTAGCCCGCGTCGACGTAGATGGTCTGGCCGGTGATGCCGCGTGCGAGGTTCGACAGCAGGAACAATGCCGTGTTGCCGACATCGCCCTGGTCGACGTTGCGGCGCAGCGGCGCTTTTTGTGCCATGCCGTCGAGCAACGAGCCGAAGTCCGCGACACCCATCGCCGACACGGTCTTGATCGGGCCGGCCGAGATCGCGTTCACGCGCACACCGCGTGGCCCGAGGTCGTTGGCGAGGTAGCGAGTGCTGGCCTCGAGAGCCGCTTTGGCGACACCCATGACGTTGTAGTTGGGCACGACCTTCTCCGCTCCGTAGTAGCTGAGGCACACGATCCCGGCGTCGCGACCTTCCATGAGGGGCGCAGCTCCTTTGGCGAGACCGATGAGCGACCACGCGCTGACCTGCTGGGCCAGCTGGTATCCCTCCCACGAGGTGTCGACGAAGTGGCCACCGAGTTCTTCGCGTTTGGCGAACGCGATCGAGTGCACGAGACCGTCGAGCGGACCGAACTCCTTGCCGAGCCGATCGAAGAAGCGCTCGATGTCGCCCGCCACGGTGACATCGCAGGGCGCGAGGAAGGTGTCACCCGGCAGGTCGGCCGCCAGCTTGCGGACCGGGTCCTCCATGCGGTCGTTCTGGTAATTGAGAGCCAGGCGGGCGCCTTCGCGATGCAGCGCTTGCGCAATGCCCCAGGCGATGGAGCGCTTGTTGGCGATGCCGAAGATCACCACGTTCTTGCCGGACATCAAACCCATGCTTCGTTCCTCGATCGGGCGCGGTTCAGGGAGACAGCAACCATAGCGGCCGTTTCGCCGAGGTCACGCGCGCAGCTCGCCGTCGGTGCCGAGCGCGACCCGGAAGACCTTGCGCGAAGGTGTCGTCCAGGGGGTCGTGTCGTCGATCGGGAACCAGCGCAGCTCCCCGGCTTCGTGCACGATCGCCGCGTGGGCGTGCAGCACGATGCGATGGTGCGTGATGGCATGGCGCACGCTGGCGACGACCGCGCCGACTTCGATGCGGGCGTCGAAACGGTTGCGCAGGGTGCTGGCGAGGGAACGGGCGTCGAGGTCGACGAGGATTCCGGCACCGGGCAGCTCGACCTGGCCGGCGTTCGGTTCTCCCTCACCGATGCGGCCACCCAGGGCGCCCCGGGGTCCGACGACCAAGGCGATCCGCGCCGACACGTCCACGGTCGGGCGCCGCGGTGTGCGCACTGGCAGTTCGTGCACCTGCCCGGTGCGGCGAGCGGCACAATCGGCCGCGACCGGGCACCGTTCACAGGCCGGCGAGGTCGGTGTGCACACCATGGCGCCCAATTCCATGAGGGCCTGGTTGAAGTCGCCGGGCCGTCGCCGATCGAGCCAGCCCGACACCGTGTCGCGGATCTCCCGGCGGGCCGCACGCGACCGCGTGTCATCGTGAATGGCCCGATGCCGCGCGGCCACGCGCTCGACATTGCCGTCCACGGCGATCTCGGCGTGGCCGAATGCGATCGATGCCAGCGCTCCGAGTGTGTAGGGACCCACGCCAGGCAGTTCCGCGAGGTCGGCCACTCGATCGGGCACGCAGCCGCCATGCCGGGCCACGACGTGGCGCGCGCCGTCGCGCAGCAAGCGGGCTCGCCGGTAGTAGCCAAGGCCTCGCCACGCCGTCAGCAGATCGTCGTCGCTCGCCACTGCGAACGCTGCCGGCGTCGGATACCGCCGCACGAAGCGTTCGAACGAAGCCCGCACGGCCTCGACGCGCGTCTGCTGCAGCATGATCTCGCTGACCCAGATGGCCCACGGATCGAGCGCGCGGCGCCACGGCAGGTCGCGGCGGTTGCGGTCGAACCAGCGCAGCAGGCGCGCGGCGAACGGGCCGCGCTGGATTCCCGATCGATCGGTTCCCGATCGAACAGTTACCGTGCGATCAGTCACCGAGAATGCTGGCGTCCGTCGGCCGCGATCGCAGTTCGAGACCGAGGCGATCGCGCATGTCCTGTTCGGCGCGGTCGAGCAGATCGTTGAGCTGGACCGGATCCTCCTGCTCGGCCACGAGCATGATGCGGATCGTGCGCGCGCCCTCGATGCCCTGCACGCGCGTGCGGATGCTCACGAGCGGGTGCTTCTTCTGGACTTCGGCCAACGCGAGGCTGATCGAAGACTCGTCGCGGCCGTGGTAGTCGACGTTGCGCTCGCCGCGCACGGTGTTCGGGCCCTCGGCACTCATGACCGGCATCACGTGCGAGGTGAAGAAGCGCTGCATCTCACCGGGAACCCCTGGCAGCAGGAACACGGTCGTCGAGCCCACGCGCAGCTGCACGGCAGGTGCTGTGCCGACCACGTTCTCGTAGCAGATGGAACCCTTGGGCACCAAGGCCATGCCTCGACTCGACTCGTTCAGGTGGGCGTCGGGCACGACTTCCTTGGCGTGCAGCCGGCGATAGGAGTTCTGGATGAACTCCAGAGCCTTGCCATCGTGGACGAGTGGCACCGACGCCGCCTTGGCGAGGCACGATCGCGAGCTGTCGTCCCAGTTCGGCCCCATGCCGCCCGTGAGCAGCAAGAACGTCGGCTTCTGCTCGAGCGCCCAGATCATCGCCGCCACGACCTCAGCCTCGACGCGGTCCACGACCTGGATCGTGCGCACGCGGTAGCCGATGTCGTCGATGCGATTGGCGATGAACGCGGCGTTCCGGTCGACGACCGAGCCTTCGAGGATCTCGCGGGAAACGACCAGGATGATGACGCTCTTGTCGAACAAGCGGACTCCAGGGTGGGCCTTTGGCGCGGCGCAGCGCGGCAGCCGGGCGGATGAAAAGAACGATGCTACAGGATCCGCAGCGATGTTGAAGCGCCTGCCTGGGCCCGGAAGAATGCTCTTTTCGCCGACGTAGACCAACGCCGAAATCCGTGCGCTCATGACCGATCCGACCCCGCCCTCCGGCGGCCGCATCACCGATCTCCTGCTCGAGCGGGAGATGCGCGAGAGCTACCTGAACTACTCGATGAGCGTGATCCTGAGTCGCGCTCTGCCCGACGCGCGCGACGGCTTGAAGCCGAGCCAACGCCGCGTGCTCGTGGCGATGAACGACCTCAACCTGGGGCCGCGCAGCAAGCACAGGAAGTGCGCGAAGATCTGCGGCGACACGTCGGGCAACTACCACCCGCACGGCGAGTCGGTCGTCTACCCGACGCTGGTCGGTATGGCGCAACCGTTCTCGACGCGCTACCCGCTCATCGACAGCCAGGGCAACTTCGGCGCCATCGACGGCAGTCCGCCCGCGGCCATGCGGTACACGGAGGCGCGGCTCGGCTACCCGGCGACGCACCTGCTCGAGGACCTCGACAAGGAGACGGTCGACGAAGTCCCCAACTACGACGGCACGCTCATGCAGCCCGTCGTGCTGCCGGCGCGCTTCCCCAACCTCGTCTGCAACGGTTCGACCGGGATCGCGGTCGGCATGGCCGCGAGCCTGCCGCCGCACAACCTGCGTGAAGTGGCGGCGGCGATCGACAAGCTGCTCGACAAGCCCGAGGTCACGCTCGACGAACTGCTCGAGATCGTGCAAGGTCCCGACTTCCCGACCGGCGGCATGATCATGGGACGCGGCGGCATCCGCAACGCCTACGCCAGTGGTCGCGGTTCGGTGGTCGTGCGCGCGAAGTACCACGTCGAGGAGAAACGCGGCCGCAAGCTGCTCGTGTTCACCGAGGTGCCGTATCAGGTGAAGATCACGACGATCCTCGAACGCATCGATCACCTCGTGAAGAGCGACCAGATCGACTCGATCGCCGACGCCAACGACGAGACCAACGACCGCATCGGCCTGCGCCTCGTCGTCGAACTGAAGAAGGCCGTCGAGGACGAGACGGTCACGATCAACCAGCTGTTCAAGCTGTCGCCGCTGCAAAGCACGTTCTCGATCATCAACCTCGCGATCCTCGACGGTCGCCCGCGCACGCTCGGCTTCAAGCAGATGCTCGAGTGCTACCGCGACCACCGGCAGGACGTGATCCGCCGGCGCACGCGCTTCCTCCTCAAGAAGGCCGAGGAGCGGTTGCACATCCTCGACGGTCTGCGCCTCGCGGTGCAGAACATCGACGAGGTCATCGAGATCATCAAGAAGTCGGCCAGTTCCGACGACGCGCGCGCGCGCTTGATCACGCGGTTCTCGCTGTCGGACGTGCAGGCGCGCGCGATCCTCGACATGCGTCTGGCGCGCTTGACCGGGCTCGAGACCGAGCGACTCGAATCCGAACACAAGGAGGTCAGCGACAAGATCACCTACTTCAAGACGATCCTTGCCGACCGGACCGTGCTGATCGGCCTCATGAAGCAGGACCTGCGCGAGATGGTCGAGCAGTACGGCGACGAACGCCGCACGGTCATCAGCGACGAGGAAGTCGGCAGCTTCGTTGCCGAGGACCTCATCCCCGAGGAGATGATGGTCGTCACCGTGACGCGCGAGGGTTACATCAAGCGCACGTCGCTCGATCAGTACCGAACGCAGGGACGCGGCGGCAAAGGCGTCAGCGGCGCCGAGACCAAGGAGGGCGACTTCCTCTGGAACCTGTTCGTCGCCAGCACCCACGACTTCCTGCTGTTCTTCACGGACAAGGGCCGCGTCCACTGGAAGAAGGTCTACGAGCTACCGAGCTACGGCCGCGCTGCGAAGGGTCGTGCACTCGCCAACGTCGTCGAGACGCAGGTCGACGAGAAGATCACGGCGATCTTGCGCGTCGAGACGTTCGACGATCGCTTCCTCGTCACCGCGACGAAGAAGGGACTCATCAAGAAGACGGCGCTCGAGCAGTACAGCCGGCCGCGCGCGGGTGGAATCATCGCGGTCGGACTCGAGGACGGTGACCTGCTCGTCGGCGTGAGTCTGTGCCGGGCCGGCCAGAGCATCGTGCTCGGCACCCGCGACGGCATGTCGATCCGCTTCGAAGAAGCCGACGCTCGCGCCATGGGCCGCAGCGCCGTCGGCGTCTGGGGCATCCGCCTGGAAGAGGGCGACGCCGTCTGCGACATGGTCGTCACCGACGGCACCGGTACGCTGCTCACCGTGTGCGAAAACGGCTACGGCAAGCGCACCGCGGTCGAGGAGTACCGCCTGCAGAGCCGCGGCGGCAAGGGCATCATCGACATCCGCACGAGCGACCGGAACGGCAAGGTCATCAACCTGCTCGCCGTCAAGGACGACGACGAGGTCATGATGATCACGAAGGACGGCCAGATCGTGCGCACCAAGGTGTCGGGCATCAGCGTCATCGGCCGCAACACGCAGGGCGTGCGCTGCATCGCGCTCAACGACGGTGACAAGTTGGTGTCCGTCGCGCCCATTCCGAGCGAAGAACCCGAGACGACCGAGACCGCCAAGTCCTAGTGTAGAAACCCATGGCCAGCTACCTCGAGAAGATCACGACGGACATGAAGGCGGCGATGAAGAGCGGCGACAAGCCACGCCTCGAAGTGCTGCGCATGTTGATGAGCGACCTCAAGAAGAAGGCGATCGACACCAAGGTCGACAGCCTGCCCGTCGACGAAGAGGTCGCGATCCTGCTGAAGTCGGTGAAGACGCGCGCCGACACGGTGGCGCAGGCGAAGGCCGCCGGGCGCGCCGAGATCGCCGCGCGGGAGCAGTTCGAGATCGACGTGATCCAGAGCTACCTGCCGAAGCAGATGTCGGCGGCGGAAGTCGCGGACAAGGTGCGCGAGGTCGCGAAGGAGATCGGTTACGTGGGCGCCAAGGACATGGGCCGCTTCATGAAGGAGTGGATGGCGAAGTACAAGGGTCTCGCCGACGGCAAGCTCGTGCAGGATGCGCTGAAGACGCTCGGGTGAGTGGGCGGGGATCCCCGCATTCCGGAGTTGAGTCCGTAGCGCTTCGCACTCCCCGAACCCGACGCACATCATGCACCGGAACATTATGCATGGCTGCATAATGTTCGCGGGGGTGCACACGCTGAGCAGCCTCGCCTCACCGCCGAGGCACGAGCGCGTAGGGCGAATGCACGGTGTAGCCGAGCAACGGGTTCAGCGCCGGAGGGTCGCTGAGCAGCACACCATCGCGCCGCACGTAGGAATCGTCGGGCGTACCGAGCTTGCCGTCCGGGCCGACGAGACCTGACGCGAACACGAGCGGGAACATGCTCGTGCCAGGGGCGCTGGTGCCCGGTTCGTCGACGACGACTGCGCCAAATCGCTGTTCCCGCAGCGCCGCGGCCGTGCCATCGACGAGGCTGGCGATGGCCTGCTGTGCACGTGGGGACAGATGCACGAGCTTCTGGCGGTCAACAAGTGCGTCGAGGTCGAGGCCGCCAGGCGACCTCGGCAGCAGCTGCAACAGGTCGAAGATTGCCTGGCCGTGGGCGCCGGTTCCTTTGCCCGCTCGCAGGCTGATGCCGCCGTGACCGGGGATCCACACCGGACCCAGTTGTGCTTGCACGAACGCGAACAGTTCGTCGTGCGCGAGGCGATGCGCCGCGGACGGCAACAACGTGCTAGCTGGTTGACGCGTCCACGCCGCATAGCCGAGCCAACCGAACTGCGTGAGCAGGAGGAGTGGCACAGCAAGTCGCAGCACTCGTCCGTCCACCGTCGCCACTGCCGCAGGCCCGAGCACACACGCGCCGGCGAAGCCGTACATCATCACGTTGTCGAAGCCGCCGACGTGCATCCTCGAGAACCACGACGTCATGAGCCCGCCGCTGCCGACCGCCGCCAGGAACAGCGCGTCGCCGCGGCGACCCGCGCGCCACTGCGCCACGAAGCCGAGCACTCCGAGCACCACGAGCGGCAGCATCGGCAGCAGATCTTCGGTCCAGAAGGCGAGTTTGCGGTCGCCGTTCCAGCCGTGATGGCGCGGCATCTCGAACAAGAAGAACGTCGACCAGCCATCGCTCGCGAGATGCATGCACCCCGTCGCGATCACGATGCCGGCGAGCGTCGCGGCGCCGAAGCGCAGCGCAGAGCGCCAATCGTGGCACAAAGCACCGACGCCGATCGCGGGCAGCCACATGAGTGCCGACTGCTTGGCGAGGAACGCAGCGGTTGCGAGGAGTGCCGCCAGGAACCAGCGGCGCGACCCGCCGTGCCGCAGCACGTAGGCAACCGACAGGCACAACAGCACGAACAGCGAGTCATTGCGCGCCAGGTCGTACCACCACGCGAGCCACCCATAGCCGCCGAAGAACACGCCCATCGCGACGAGGCCCGGCAGCGCCTTCCCCGTTTCGCGGCGCACCCAGTGGCCGATGAGCATCGAGGCCCCGATGGTTGCGGCGGTAGCGATGAGACGCAGTGCAAACAACCCCGGCAGGCCGACCTTCATCAGGAGCCCACCGAGCCAGAACGGCAGCGGCGCATAGAGGAACGGCACGTGCTCGGGCCCAGGCGCGCAGTAGAGCGGCAGACCGTTCGCGACGCGCGAACTGTGGTCGACCATCGCCCCTTCCATCCATTCGAGTTCGTGCGGGTAGCAGAGTCGCTGGCTCACGCCGAACAGGAAGACCGCCGCGGCTGCGACCGCTCCGCCGAGCAGGGGCCACCACACGACGCGGGGCAGCGGAGTCAGCGAGCTGTCGATGGGCGAGGGCGGCATACAGTTCGGCGCGCGCAGCATAGGGCGCGGTATGCTCGCGCGCCTTCGATGCGTGCCCTGGTCGTACTCTGTCTGTTCGTGGCGCTGGTTGCGGCGCTTGTCCTCTTGACCGTCGGTGGTGGCTGGTCGCGGCTCATGGGTGGCGAAGAAAAGCCACCGGGAAGCGGCGACACCGCAGTGCTGCAGAGCCCCGCCATCAAGTCATCGACCGCCATCCCACGCGCGAACACAGCGATCGCGACGCGCCTGCAGGCCGCACCGCCGAACGACGAAGGCGTCGCTGACGTACCGACCGCTTGCCTGCAGGTCGTCGATCACGCCAGCAAGAATCCGATCGCCGCCGCCGCCGTGCGCCGCGTTCAGGGTGGAGCCTCGATCGCGTTCACGGACGAACATGGACTCGCGAGCGTGCCGTTGAAACAGCCCGAGCAACTCGCTGCCGTCGTCGATGGCTACTTGCTGCGCCTCGTGCCGACGCAGCTCGGTTCGACCGAGGCGAAGCCACAGCAGGTCCTGCTCGTGCGCGACGTGTGGTCGTTTTGCCGGCGCTTCCACTTCGTCGACCCCGACGGCAAGGCTGTGGCCGAGGCGTTCGTGCGCTTCCGACCCCACGCGACGACAAGGGTGCCGTCGCCGATGCCGCAGAGCGAGGTCCTGCTGCAACGCGCGTGGGCCGAACACACGATGCTGGCCGGACGACCCGCCTTCGAGGACGTGCCTGTGCAGCTCGGCTCGTTCGCGGAAGGCCGTGTGCACCGGCTCGCCGACGGGGCCGAGGTACGGTTCGTGGCGGCCGGCGAGTTTACGGTCGAAGTCGCAACGCCGGAAGGTCTCGTGGCGCGCCGCGAGGTGCGCATCGAGGGTGCCGCGGGTTCGACCGGAGAACCGGTGCGCATCAACCTCGTGCGCGGCGAGTTCGTGAGCGGCACGGTGATGCGGCTCGACACCTCGGCGCCGCTGGCGGGTGCCGAACTCACCGTGCAGGAGGGCGAGCCGCTCGGGCTCGTCGCGACGAGTGCTGGCGATGGCACGTTCGCGATCGGGCCGCTGCTCGGCGGCAGCGTCACGTTGAACGTGCGCCACGGCGATTGCGTGCCACAGGCGTTCGGACCGTTGGTGGCGCCGGCCATCGACGTCCGCATCCTCCTGCAACCGTTCCCCAGTGGTTCGCTGCGCGGCTGCGTGCGCAGTCGCCCGGGCCTGCAGCCGATCGCGGGTGCGATGGTCGTCTGGTCGCCGAGTGGGGGCACCCCCGTGACGGCGAAGACCGGACCGGACGGCACGTTCCTCTTGCGCGCGACGGGCACCACGGCGGCGCGGCTCATGGTCCAAGCACCCCTCCATCAGCTCTACGCGGAACTCGTCGAGCCCGACGCCGCGTTCGCTGACTACGACGTGTGGCCGGCCACGCGCGGTGTGCGCCTCGAAAAGCGCCTCAGTGCGGTGTTGCAGGGCATCGTCGTCGATGCGGAAGGGCGGCCGGTGCCGGGCGTCGCCGTGCGCTGGAATGCGCAGCCGTCGGGCTTGGACGCGGACGTGCCGTTCCGCCGCACGCTCGAGGGGGGCATGCTCGAACTGCCGCCAGTCGCGACCACCGGCGTCGACGGCGCGTTCGACCTCGAGACGAACTACTTCGGTGCCGGCCGTTTGACGGTCGGCGCCGGCCCGGGTGGTGCCGGCATCGACGCCGAGGCCATCGCCGGCAAGGCGACCACGGGACTGCGCCTGCAACGATGACGATCCACGACTGGGAACGGCTCGGGGACGAGACGCTGGTGCGCTACAAGGTGTTCCACGTGCGCAAGTCGCGCCGCCGCTCGCCGCGCACGGGGGCCGACATCGGTTTCTTCCTGCTCGACACGTCCGACTGGGTGAACGTGCTCGCGATCACGACCGACGATCGACTGGTCATGGTCCGCCAGTTCCGCCACGGCAGTGAACGAGTGTCGCTCGAGATCCCGGGTGGCCTCATCGATGTGCACGAGACGGATCCGGCCGCGGCGGCCGCGCGCGAACTGCGCGAAGAAACGGGCTACGAAGCCGCGCACCTCGAGCCGCTCGGCGTCATGAACCCGAACCCGTCGATGATGACGAACCGATGCTTCGCCTTCCTGGCGACAGGGTGTCGCCGCGTCGGCGACCTCACCATGGATCCCGGCGAGGACATCGAGGTCGTGACCGTGCCCGTGGCCGAGCTCGACAACCGGCTGTGCCGCGGTGAGATCGACCATGCCATCGTGCTTGCGACGATCGCGTTCTGGCGCGCTCGAGAGGCGACTCGTCGGCACCAGGGCACATAGGGTCGAGAATCTTCGCGCCGCCCGCGCGCAGGCAGCCCGCCGCGACGAGAATCCAGCGGCAGTCCGCACCCAGGCTCGGCTACAACCGCCGCTCTTCGGCGGAGGTTCTTGATGCAGCGCTCGCTCGTGTTCGCCCTCGTTCTCGTCCTTGCCGTCGTGCTCGGGGCAGTCCTGATGTTCATGCGCGGCGATGCGCTGCCGCCGCCACCACCGACCGGCACGACGACGACGGAAGCGAGCACGGCCGAACACGAGGCGAGCGGCGTCGGCGCCACGGCGCAGAATGCGAGTGCCAGTGCGGGCAATCGCGAAGTCGTCTCCGTGCGGCCGGCCCTCGTGCTCGACGATCCGGAGATCCGGGCCGGCCTGACCGGGTTCAAGGGCCGCGTCGTCGACCACAAGAGGACGTCGGTGGCCGACTGTGGCGTCGTGCTCTATCGCGGCGCCATGGACTCGGTGATCCCCGAGGGGTTCGACCTCTTCGCCGACGAACCGAACTACACGCCGCAGTACGTCGCGGGCGAGACCAGGACCGCCACCGACGGCACCTTCCTCATCACGGGCGTCTGGCCGCGCGCCTTCTACCTGCTCCATGCCGGCATCGGCACCGACGCGCCGACGCACCAGATCGTGACGCGCACGCCGTCGCCGGGCGAGACCGTCGATCTCGGCGACATCGTGTTACCCGACGCCGGCGTCATCATCGGCACGGTGCTCGACGAGAACGGTGACCCGCTGCCCGGTGCCCTCGTGCGCGCCGCGGACCTGCCGGGCACGCTGGCGGCGTTCTTTCCCGTCGAGCGCTTCGACCCCGAGGGTGCGGTGCTCATCCGCGAAGCCAACTCGCCCGTTCGGGTCTTCGAGATGCCGAAGTGGGTGAAGGGCGCGTTCGATCGCCTGCCGATTCCGAGTGCACGCACGGACGGCGAAGGCCACTTCCGCCTCGTCGGCGTGACACCGGGCAGCAACCTGCTCGCCACCACGTTCCGCGGCTACCTGTCGGACATGAAACCGAGCATCCAGGTGCGCGCCGGTCAGGAGAAGGACGTCGGCCGCATCAAGCTGAAGCATGGCGAAGAACTCGCCGGCAAGGTCCTCGACAGTGCGGGCAAGCCGGTCGTCGACGCCGAGGTCCTCGCGGGTTCGACGCTGTCGATGGCGCCCGTCGACCTCGCGCAGAAGCTTGGCGTGACCGACGCGGAGGGACGCTTCCAGGGGCAAGGCTTCGCGCCGGGCAAGGTCACGGTCGCGGCGCGCCGCGGCAGGGGGCATCCGTGGGTGATGGCCGAGCCGCAGCCCGTGATCGGCGACGTGCTCGTCACCCTGCCGGCGGTGTTCGCGGCTACCGTGGTCGTGACGCTCGCCGACGGCTCCCCGGCCAAGGAGCCGCGCTTCCGTCTCCTGCAGGGCAAGGCGGGTAACGGTGCCGCCGAGATGCACATGATGGGCTTCGTACCGCCCGTCGACTTGCGCGATCGACAGAAGCCCGTTGCCGAGGGTCGGTGGCGCATCGAGAACCTCAACCCTGGTCCCTACGTGCTCGTGGCGGATGCGCCGGGACACGCGACGGCGTTCGCGAGCTTCCAGATTGCGACGAGCGATGCGTCGGTAGCACTCCAGTTGACAGCGCCGAAGGTCTTCACGGTGCGGGTGCTGAGCCAGGACGAGCAACCCATCCGGAACGCCGCGATCTTCGCCGAAGCGCGCGGCACGCGCATGATCGAGATGCCGGTCCAGTGTGGCCGCACAAGTGCGGACGGACGCCTCGCCATCGACAAGCTGCAAGGGGATTCGTTGCGCGTCAGCGCCGACCATCCGCGTTGGGGCGTCGTGCACGGCGAGGTCAAGCCAGGCGAAGAACTCGTGCTGCACATGCAGCCGCCGGGCGCGCTGCACGGCACGTTGTTCGAGAACGGCAAGCCGCCGTCGCCCGGCAAGTTCACGGTTGCGTTGATGCGTCAGCGCGGCAACGACGCGCACGGACCGCTCGAGAGCGTGCCGACCCTGCTCACGCCCGGCCTCGACGGCACGTTCGCAGTCGCGGCGCTGCAGCCGGGGAGCTACCAGCTCACCGCCATCAAATCCCTCGACGCGCTGCGCTCGCCGGGCGGCGTGTTCGCGATTGCGCAGGACATGTTCCTCATGCGCGACGCACACGAAGAGACTGTCGAGATCACTGCGGGCCAGACGAGTGAAGTGCGGCTCGATGCCGGCGAGAAACCGATCGAGGGACCGACGGCGAGCGTCTCCGGTTCGGTGACGGTGGATGGCAAGCTCGGGACCGGCCACTTCGTCCAGGCCTACGCGAACCAGCGACGCTACTCGGCCAAGGTCGACGAGCGCGGTCGCTTCGACCTCGGCACGGTTCCGGCCGGCGACATCTGGGTCAGCGTCACGAGTGGCGGCGAAGGCGGCATCTTCATGGGGCCGGGCGGCAACCTCTGGTCGACGAGCGTCAAGCTCGTCGAAGCCGAGGTGAAGGAGATCACGATCGACGTCACGACGTCGTCGATGTCGGGCGCCTGCTACCTGCCCGACGGTTCGCCGGCGGCCGGCGTCTATGTGCAGGCACAAGGCAAGCTGAAGGGCACGGGCGACGGCGGCGGAGTATGGCTCGGCGCCCCGACCGACTCCCACGGCGCGTTCAAGTTCGCGCAGGTCGCTGCGGGCACCTGGTCGCTGAACG
>JAYUCN010000077.1:0-2597 GCA_043740335.1 Planctomycetota bacterium | reverse complement strand
CGATCGTCGTCGGCCACGAGAACGGCCCACCGCGCAGGTAGCGGTCGATCTCGGGCTTCCTGTCCATGGGCGAGCGCGCGACCGTCGGCACGTACCAGAACACGAGCTTGCCGTTCGCCTTGGCTTCCGCGAGGGCCGTCGCCACATCGACTCGCCACGGCAGCGCACTGCCGACGCGGGCCGCGGCGTCGCCGGGTGCGGCCCGGATCTTCTTCGTCGAATTCTGGGCCTGCACCGCGGCGGTGACGAGAAGGGCCAAGAACCCACCGAGGACGAGCGTGCGCATGCAACCAGCGTAATCCCCGGCACCCTGGCTGAGCAAAGTCGGCGCAGACTTCGCAACGACCCGTCGGTTGCGTATACGGATTCCATGATCCTGCGACCGCTGCTGTTCGTGCTCGCCGCCGTCTGCTTCCTGCCCGATGAAGGCCAATGGCTGCCGAGCCAGGTCCGCGAGATGGATTGGGCCGCCCTCCAGAAGCGTGGCATGCAACTCACGAAGGACGAGTTCTGGCATCCCGAGCAGGGCGGGGTGCTGTCGGCGACCGTGCAGATCAATGGCTGCACGGCATCGTTCGTCTCGCCGGATGGCTTGCTCGTCACCAACCACCACTGCGGTTTTGGTGCCGTCAGCGCCCTCAGTACTCCGGCGCAGAACTACCTTGCCACTGGCTTCGCCGCCGCCGACCGCGCCGCCGAACTGCCCGCACCCGGCATGATCGCCTCGGTGCTGAAGCGTATCGAAGACGTGACCGCCGTCGTGCACGAAGCACAGGCCAAAGCGAAGGACGACCTTGATCGCTGGAGCATCACGCAGCGCACGATCGCGCGCCTCGTCGGCGACGGCGAACAGAAGGAGCCGAACACGAAGTGCGCCGTCGCGAGCTTCCTCGAAGGCAAGGAGTACCACCTCTACTACCGCACGCAGATCCGCGACGTGCGCCTCGTCTACGCACCGCCGCGCGCGATCGGCGAGTTCGGCGGCGAAGTCGACAACTGGGAATGGCCGCGCCACACGGGCGACTTCACGTTCTTCCGCGCCTACGTCGCTGCCGACGGCAGCGTGCGCGACTTCGACAAGGAGAACGTGCCGTACAAGCCAGCGCACTTCCTCGTGGTCTCGACGACGGGCGTGCAGAAGGGCGACCTGGCACTCATCATGGGCTACCCGGGGCGCACGCAGCGCTACAAGACGAGCCGCGCGGTCGCGACCCAGCAGGGCTACGTCTACCCACGCCGGCTCGCGGTGCTGACGCAGGCCCTCGCCGTGCTGCAGGCGGCCGCCGCAACCAGCGAGCAGAAGGCGCTCACCGTCGCGGAAGCCATCAAGTCGCTCGCCAACGTCGAGAAGAACGCGGCCGGCATGATCTTCGGCCTCGCGCAGAATGCCACCGTGGCGCGCAAGCTGCGCGAAGAGGCGCAGTTCAGGGAATGGGTCGCTGCCGATCCGGAGCGGCAGAAGAACTGGGGCACGGTGCTCGACGATCTGCTGGCGATGGACGAAACCGAAGCGAGCACGATCGAGCGCGACACGATGATGGCGTTCCTCGGTCTGCTCGGCGACAACGTGCCGCTGCTCGCCGTGTTGATCGAGGCATGTGGCGCCGCCGTCGCCGCCCCGGACGGCAAGCTGCCGCCGCGACTCCAGAAGGCCCTGGGCGACGACGCGGTGACCGCGGACTTCGAGCTGCTCCAGAAGCCGATGCTCAAGGTCCTGCTGGCCGAGTTCGCAGCCGGGTCGAAGGATCAGCGGCTGTCGGGCACGGAGGGGTTGGCCACGGACGTGACCGATCGTGACGCCATCGCCGCGCTGTTCGCGGACACGCAGATGCTCGACGCCGAAGCGCGCAAGGCGCTCTTCGCGAAGGGCAACGACGACCTCGCTGCGAGCGGCGATCCGATGGTCGTGCTCGCCCGCGGCCTCGCGAAAGAACGCATGGATGCCGGGCAACGCCAGCGCCAGCGCGCCGGCAAGAACCTCGACGTCGGCCGGCGCTGGATCGAGGCGCAGGAGGCGTTCCGCGGCAAGTCGTTCTATCCGGATGCGAACAGCACGCTGCGCGTGTCGATCGCCGAGGTCGCGGGCTACGTGCCAAGAGACGGCATCGTCTACACGCCGCACACGACGGTTGCGGGCTTGCTCCAGAAGGAGACGGGCAAGGAACCGTTCGCGAATCCGAAGGCGCTGCTCGCGGCGGCGAAGAAGAGGAAGGAGAGCCGGTGGTGCGATGCAAAACTCGGGGACGTGCCGGTGTGCTTCCTCGCGAACGGCGACACAACGGGCGGCAACTCGGGGTCGCCCGTGATCGACGGCAAGGGTCGGCTGGTCGGGCTCAATTTCGATCGCGTGTTCGAAGCCGTCGCCGGTGACTTCGGCTGGAGCGCAGAACGTTCGCGCAACGTCGTGGTCGACATCCGCTACGTGCTGTGGGTCGTCGAGTCGGTGTTCCCGAGTCCGGGGTTGCTGAAAGAACTCGGCGCGTGAGCCTTCAGGACCTGGGCCGTTGCCTCGATCGCGGTGCCCTCTTCGCGTGCAGCTTCAACCGCGACGCCTCCCTCACGCCACCGGCGGCGGCCTTCGTCCACAAGGCTCGCGC
>JAYUCN010000076.1:0-6342 GCA_043740335.1 Planctomycetota bacterium | reverse complement strand
TCGAGCAGCAGGTAGAGGAAGCCCTGACGATCGCGGATGCGGGCCGAGAACAGCACGTCGGCGTGCAGGTGGCTCAGGGTTTCGTCGACGAAGCTCTGGTCGACTCGTTGCAGCGAGCTCCAGTCGATCGTCGCGACGATGTCGGGTGGGAGGTAGCTGCGCAGCAGCCCCTGCGCATGCTCGGGCTCACCAAAGACCGCGCGGAACAGGACGCCTTCGGGGTTTCGACTTGTTGGACCGAGTGCTGGATTCGAGTGGTTCATACCCCTCTGTGGCGGGAGGGGGGATGAGTTGCGCGAGGAATCGAGTCCTGGTTCCGGGTGGTGCGGAATGCCGCGTGAACGCCCTACGCGCGCCCGGCGAACGCGCAGAGGGTGCGCTTGAACTCGAGCGACTTGCCCTCGTGCTGCCGCACCAAGTCGTCGAGTCGCACCACCTGAGACTACTCGGAAGCAACTCGGAAGCTATTGGCTTCCGAGTTCACTTCCGAGTTCATCGGATGTCTGGCGCTCCCGCCCGGACGCCAGTGCAGCCGTCGGCGCGGCCGGGTGCTGCGCCCCTTTGCCTGGTGCTCGGGCCGCCGTAGGCTGGTTCTGCATGAACCAGGACCGCGAGCGAGACGGCTTCGGCGAGGCCGCCGACCACCCCACTCCCCGTTGGCCGAACCAGATCCGTGACCCAGCCTCTGTGCACGCGTTGGCCGAACGGTACTGGTCCGCGATCACGCCTGCAGACGCTGCGGCCGAGCGTGAGTTCGAAGCGGCCTTCCCCGCAGTCCGCCAACGTGGCGAACTCGACAAGGACCTGTTCGTCAAACTCGCCCGCTGGAAGTCCAAGCGCAAGACCCCGTCCTATCTCGCCAACCCCGAGGAGGCCATCCGCGAGCAGAGTCGGCGCGCGTTTCGTGCAACCACGCGAGCCGACGCGATCGCGGCCATCTGCGTCCTCGAGGGTGTTGCCTTGCGCACGGCGACCGCGCTGCTCCAGTGGATGCGCCCCGACGAGTTCCCGATCCTGGACTTCCGCGTGCTCGAAGCAGTCGGCTGGCCCGAACCGCAGAGCTGCGAGGATGCGGCGTTCTACGACGCGTTCGCCACCGTGATCATCGCCCAGAGCCGGACGCTCGGTGTCTCTTTGCGCATCCTCGACCGCGCTCTCTGGTGGAGCAAGGTCCGGGGCGGCGCACCGGCCGCTACCGCGCAAGCGCCCCGGCCAGTGGTCGCGACCCCACCCACTGCTCCGGCAGCCAGCCCGAACGAGGGGCAGGTCCCGTGCTGGATCACCAACATCGCCTCGCACCCCGAACGCGCACGCTCCGGCGACCGGTGCGAACTCTGCATCGCCAAGAAGCACGCAGCACGTTTCCCGGCGGACGGTGGCACGGTCGAACTCGTGATCGATGGCCACCGCTGGCGCGGCACGATCGGCCACAAGGCCAAAGTGGCCCACATCTACTTCCACACCCGCCTGATCGACGACCTGCAGCGCGAAGACAAGATCACCGCCGTCCTCCGCCGCGCCGGCTTTGACGTCGGCGATCGCCCCTGCCTGCGCGCAACCGGCCGCCACTCGTTCGCCCTCCAGCGCGGCCAGCACGCCACTTCGTGACCGCGACGCCCTAGCGCCCCACCTCTTCGTCGAGACGCGCTCGGACTACATGGCCATGTCCGCGGCCGGTGGCATCCGCTCCGTGTCGTCTCCGTGGCTCACCCAGTCCGCATCGAACCGCCACTGCCGGGTCCGCGGCGGCACCGCTGCCAGATCCGACTTTCGCGACGCGGTCAGTCCGACCACTCACTCACGAACAACGTACCGCCGCGCTGCAGCCATTCCCGGAAGCTGTCGTGGTACGGGGCCGTGAGTTCGGCGAACAGCTCCGCACGATCCATCCAGCGCACCGCCAGCACTTCGTGACCGGCCCGCGGTTCGCCCGCGTCGACGTCGACCGCGAAGAAGAACGACCGCCACGCGTGCACGCGCTGTCCGTGCCGACGCCGCAGCCCTTCTTGCACGAACAGGAACCGCGCGTCGCCACGCACCGCCAACCCGGTCTCCTCGAGCAATTCGCGTACGAGCGCTTCGTGCAACAGTTCGCCGCGTTCGACGCGCCCGCCCGGCAGATCCCAGGTTCGCACCGAGGACCCGCCGATCGTGCGATCGTTGGCGACCATGAGGATGGACTCGCCGCGCGTCACCACACCAAAGGCGCCGAGGAAGTCGGCGCGGAAGTCATCCGTCATGCGCAGGATTCGACGGCCGTGGACGAGGATCGGCAACAGGAACCGTCGGACCTGCTGTCAGCGGCCCAGCCTGTCAGCGACCCTGCCAGTCGACCTGCCAGACCGCCTGCGCGAACGGCAACGGCGGATCAGCCGACACGGCCAACACCCCGAGCTCGACAGCCAGCGGCTCCGTCTTGCCGAAGCCAGCCATCTGGAACGCGGGGTTGTCACCCTCGGCCGTCCTCAGCGTGACGTCGAACGCCCCGGTCCGGAACTGCACCGCGCCGGTCACCGGCACTTGCTGCGGCAGCAGGCCCGGCAATTCCATCCGGCCATCGATGACGAGGCCGCCGTCGCGCACGGATTGCACGAGCTGGAGCCGCAGCGATTGTTCGGGCAGCCCGGCGGACGACAGCGTGCCCACCCATGCGCCGCTCAGGTCGGACACCTCGGGCAATGCTGCCATCCAGTTCGCCTGCCAGGTACCGGCATCCATCGCGCACCCATAGGTGCCGACCAGCGTGTGCTCCGGACCGAGCACCGCCACGAACACCGGCTCGCCAAAGGCCAGCAGTTCGAACCCGGGCCCACGCAGCGACAGGTCGTAGACACGCGGCTCGACGCACGGGTTGTCGATCACGATCGACACGAGCGCCTGTCCTTGCCACTCCTGGAGGCGCACGGTCAAGAGACCGTTCGCTTGGCTCTGGTCAGAGTGCCACTGCCCGCTCCATTCGCCTTCCAGAATCGCGGGCACCACTGCCCCGGTCCGCACGGACGTGACGTCGATGTGACCGCAGCCCGCGGCGGCCACGCCGAGAACGGTCCAGACGAGGAGTAGCAGGAGACGCATGCGGCGGCGGGACTAGCCCCGGGCCGCACCATGGTAACGGGACCGGGCTGCCGCCGATTCGTAGGCCTCCAGCAAGGTCGTCGCCACGGCGGCCGGCGCAAAGCGCCCGAGCATGCCGAGACTGTCCTGCGTGCAAGCAGCCGCGAGCCCCGGCTCGCGCGAAAGGCGTTCGACCGCAGCGGCGAGTCCCGCCGGTCCCTGCGCGGACGGCACGAGCAGTCCACGCCCCCAGTCGCCGAGCGCGTCGCGCACCCCGGGCACGTCATAGCCAACGGCCGGGACGCCCGCGGCGAAGGCCTCGACCGCAACCAGGGGACAGCCTTCACGGACACTGGGCAGGACCAGCGCATCGTAGGCCGACATCAGGCTCGCAACCGTCGGCACGGGACCGCGCAGGCGCACGCGGTCCGGCGCGATCCTGGCCACCAGCGCCGCCAGCCCCTCGCGAGCCGGCCCGTCGCCGACCACATCGCCGCGACACCCCGGCAGCGAAGCAATCATGCGCACGAAGTGTTCGACGCGCTTGACGGGAACCAGTCGGCCCACGCAGACGAAGCGCCGCTCGGTCGACGGGATCCCGAGGCGGGCGCGCGCCTCGGCGCGCGGCAGCGGCTGCGGCAGCGACACCGCCGGCGGCACCACGAGGAAGCGCTCGCGCGGGCCGATGCGGGCTGCGGCCAGTTCGATGGCGCAGCTGCGACTCACCGCGATGAGCACATCACTTGCTCGAGCGAGCGACCGCTCGAGCTGCGTCAACCCCCACGACACGAGACCGCCAAAGTAGTCCTGCAGCACGTGGCCGTGGAACGTGTGGGCCACCACGGGCACCTGCGCGCGGGCCGCTGCGCGCCGCCCGACCCAGCCCGCCTTGCTCGTGTGCGTGTGCACGACCTCGGGCCGGTAGCTGTCCAACAGTTGCCGCAGTGCGCGCCGAGCCGCACGGTCGGCGAACGGTGCAAAGCCGCGCACGAGCTCTGGCACTTCGACCCAACCCGTCGCCGCCCGCCCCGCCGCGAGCGCAGCCTGCCACGGGAGCCGTGGCACACCTTCGTCCGCCGGCGACAAGCTGGCCTCCGTGCTGTCCACGCAACCGGTTACCAGCAGGGTCTCTACGCCCAGCGCCCGATGCGCATGCCAGAGCGCGATCGCCTGCCGCGTCGGACCGCCGAGGTTCGGCCGCGTCAACAGACGCATCACGCGCACGCAGCCCTCGTCGAGGAACCCGCTCGCGCTGCTCGCCGAACACCGTTCATGGCTGTGCCATCATGGCGCGGATCAGGCCAGCTTGTCGAGCCAGGTCAGCAGATAGAGGTGCCAGGCCAGCAGCGTCGAGTAGCCGACCAAGACGAACCACATGCCGAACCGCGCTGGCCGGAAGTTCTTCGTCAGGACGAGGAAGGCACACGCGCAACCGATGCCGAGCGTCTTCGCCATGACGAACGGCCAAGGATGGCCATCGAGGTCGAGCACCACCTGCACGATCGGGTTCATCTCCCGGCCGCCAAGCGACAGGAACAGCAGCGTGAACCACGCGTCGAGCAGATTGAGCGCGACGATCGCGAGCACCAGGAGCAGAATCCATGGACCGTGCACATCGACGAAGGCGCCGTCGCGTTCGTCGACGCGTCGCACCGACCGGCGCTTGCCGTGAAGGACCACGTAGCGGCTCCACATCGGTGTGGGTCGATGGCGCCGGTCCGACTTGCCACGCCGCTCGATGACGGCCGCCTTGGTCCCGGTCCCAGCACCTGGTTCCCCGGCATGGACGCTCGCTTCGACGATGGTCGTCACGCGGCAAGCCTACCCCTTGGTTCGAGGGACGCACCGGCAGCAGCAAGAAGCAAGTGCTCGGGCTGCCGTGCCATCGGCTCTACGTGAACTTCGTGATTCCGGGGCGCCCGATCTCGCTCTTCGGCGGTGCGTCGTCCCACTTCAGCAGTTCGGGCATCAGCACTTCCTGGCTGTTCCAGGCCTGGTCCCAGGTCACGCGCTGGCCCGTGTAGGCGGCCATGCGGCCCATCAGCGCCATCAGCGTGCTCTTGCACATGTAGTCGCCGTTGTGGATCACCTTGCCAGCGCGGATCGCCGCGAACATCGCGTCGTGCTCGTTCTGGTACATGTCCCGCATCTTGTCGGCGAAGCGCCACTCGTTCTTGCCCGTGATCGTGTGCTGGAACACGTTGGCCTTGCCCTCGGTGCCGATCACGTATTCGTTGACGTCGCGCCAGCAGTTGTCCTGCTGCCGGCAGTAGCTGTAGCCGCGCGTGCCGTCTTCCCACTCGTAGATGGTGGAGAAGTGGTCGAAGACGGTGCCGAACAACGGATCGGTGCGCACCTGGCGACCGCCCAGCGAGGCGGCGGCACTCGGATAGACGTCGCGCTTGATCCACGCCATCACGTCGAGCGTGTGGATGTGCTGCTCGGCGATGAGGTCGCCCGACAGCCACGGGTAGTAGAGCCAGTTGCGCAGTTGCCACTCGAGTTCGCTCCACTGCTCCTTGCGCGGGAAGCTCCAGAGTTCGCCCGTGATGTAGTTGCCCTGCATCGCGAGGATCTCGCCGACACCGCCTTCCTGGAGGCGCTGCACGATGGCGCGCCGGCCGTCGTGATAGCGGTAGCAGAGGCCGCTCACGATCGAGATGCCCTTCTTCTTCGCGAGTTCGCAGGCGGCTTGCACACGGCGCACTCCCGGCGCGTCCGTCGCGACCGGCTTCTCGCAGAACACGTGCACTCCCTTCTGCACCGCGCGCTCGATCTGCATCGGCCGGAACCCCGGCGGGGTCGCGAGCAACACCGCGTCGACGCCGGCGGCGAGCACCTGGTCGATCGCATCGAGACCGACGAAGCGCCGCTCCGCGGGCACGTCGATCTGGGCCTGTCGCTTCGCTTCGGTCATCGCCTCGGTGACGCCCGCGAGACCGTTCTCGAGTTTGTCCGCGAACGCGTCGCCGACCGCGTGGAGCACGTTCTCGCTGTGCGCCATGAGCGCTTGCACGGCCGCACCCGAACCGCGACCGCCGATGCCGACGATGCCGATCTTCAGCTTGCCGGGGCCCTGGTGCACGGGCGTCGCCGCGCGCAAGGCGCCGAGCGAACCACCGGCCGCGACCGCGGCGAGCGACGTGGACGCGGTCTGCAGGAAGGAACGGCGCGTGGGCTTCGGTGATGTCATCGGTTCTCCGGGGGTCTCGGTGAGGAAGGAGGAGCCTAACCGGGACCACGGGGAACGCTCCACCGGCGTTTGCCGCCGCACGCAACTGCACTGAC
>JAYUCN010000075.1:0-2598 GCA_043740335.1 Planctomycetota bacterium | reverse complement strand
ACCATCCCGGCATCTGCCCCATCTACGAAGTCGGACAGGCCGCGGAATTCGTCTACCTCGCGTTGCGCTTCGTCGACGGCGAGACGCTCGCCGTGCGCATCGCGGCCGCCGCAGCCCGCGCCGCGCGCGGCCAACGCTACGAACTGCGCCTCGTCGACACCGACGACCCTGGCAGCGGCACGAGCAGCGGTGCGCGCCGTCTCCGACCGTGGCTCGCGACCCTCCAGTTCTTCGAGGCGACTGCGCGCGCGCTGCATGCTGCCCACGCCGCCGGTGTCGCGCATCGTGACGTGAAGCCCCAGAACCTCATGGTGCAGCGCGACGGCAGCGCCGTCGTGTTGGACTTCGGACTTGCCGGCGACGCCGAGCGCGGCGGCGCCACGCTCACACGGACGGGTGACGTGTTCGGCACGCCGGCCTACATGGCCCCCGAACAGTGCCGAGATGCCCGCGCCGCCGACTTCCGGTCCGACATCTGGGCACTCGGCGCCTCGCTCTTCGAAGCGTGTTGCGGCCAACGTGCCTTCCAGGCCCCGACGGTGGAGGCGACCATCCGCAAGATCCTCGCGGGCAGCGTGCCGAACGCGCGTCACCTGCTGCGCCAGCTGCCGCGCGAACTCGCGGTGGTGATCGGCAAGGCGATGGACCCCGATCCAGCGCGCCGCTACGGGTCGGCGGCGATGTGTGCCGACGACCTGCGCTGCGTCCGCGAGTCGCGACCCATCCACGCATCGCCGCCGAGCCTGGCCTTGCGCGCGCAGCGCTGGGTACAACGCAACCCGTGGCTCGCCGCGCTGCTTGCAGTCGTGCTCCTCAGCGGCACCGTCGCGAGCCAACTGTGGCGCACCGCCGCCGCGGCGACCGTCGACAACGAACTGTTGGCTGCGCCACAACTGCTCGCCGACCTGCAGGCGGAGTACGAACGGTTACGCCCGGTCTTCCAGCACCGGGAACAGGCGGCTGTCTGGCTGCAGAAGGCTCGCTCCCTCGTCGTGCGACGGCCGGAGTTCGAACAGCGCCTTGCCAATCTGCGCCTCGCGGCCGCTCCTCCGACGCCCGATGAGATCGCCGCGGTGCGCCGAGGACACGCCAAGTCGGCCCAACTCGAACGTGTACGACAAGTCGTGAACAGCACGGCGGCCCAGCTCGGACACCCCGACACCGTGAAGGACCACCAGGCCAAGCTCGAAGAGAACCGCGAAGTCGAGCACCGACTCGAGGCCGAACTCGAAGCCGTTCGTCCGTATCGATTCGACGAACCGAGACAGCAGACGCTGCACGACACCGTCGTCTCGTTCCTCGGCTCAGTGACCGAGTTCACCGCTCCCGCTGGCCCCGTTGCCACGATGCAACGCGAGCTCGACCACCTGCAGTCGGCGGCAACCGGCGGCTGGGACGCGGCGATCGAGGCAATCGCCGCGAGCCCGCGCTACGGCGGGCTCAGGCTGCGGCCGCAGGACGGGCTCGTGCCATTGCGCTGCAATCCAGCCACGGGCCTGTGGGAGTTCCTGCACGTGCGATCCGGTGAGGCTCCGCAGTGGAACGAAGACGGGCGGCTGCGCATCGAAGCCGCGACCGGCATCGTCATGGTACTGGTCCCGGGTGGACGCTACACCGTCGGCAGCCAGAACAAGGATCCGGGTGCACCGCACTACAACGCCACGATGAAGGCGGCCGAGGACTACCACGTCAGCCTCGATCTGGATCCGTACTTCCTCGCCGCACACGAGACGACACAGGCACAATGGCAACGACTGACCAACACCCTGCCGAGTTGGTATGCACCGGGTGCCAGGAGCCCGAACGGTCGCGACCTCGGGGTGACGCTCACGCATCCGGTCGAGAACGTACCGTGGATCACCGCATTCGCCGTTCTGACGCGGTGCGGCCTGACGTTGCCCACGGAAGCCCAGTGGGACGCCGCCGCCCGCGGTGGCACGACCGGGCAGCTGTGGTGCGACGAGAACGAACTGCGAACAGCCGAGAATCTGTTCGAGCAACACGCCCGAGCCATGGGCATAGAGTCCGGCGCACGCACGCCCTTCGACTGGGACGACGGCTTCGCCGTGCACGCCCCCGTTGCGAGCCTGCGACCGAATCCGTTCGGTTTCTACGACATGCTCGGCAACGTCTGCGAGTGGTGCCTGGATGCCGACGCGTGGCCCAACAAGCACCTCCTGCGGCCCGGCGACGGCCTCTGGCTCTCGCCCCCCGCCGAACGCCACTGCCTGCGCGGGGGAGCCTTCGTGTCCACTCTCGATCGCAACCCGCACAACGTGCGGTCGAACACCGCCGACGTCGGGTACCAGACCGGCATCCGCAGTGCTCGTCGTGTCGACTGACGCGAGCCTGGCGCGTTGGTATGCTCGACGCGTGACCAGTGCCGACAGTCCTTTGGCCGAAGACCTGCCGCAACAACTCGAATCGCTGGCGCCGCGGCTGTTCGGCTGGGCACACCTGCGCCTTCGCGGCGAGCCGATGGCCAACATCGAGGACTTCGTGCAGGAAGTCCTGTGTCGCGCGCTCGCGGCCCGCGAACGTTTCCACAGCGGCGACTTCGCCGCCTGGGTGTTCCAGATCGCCAAGAACGTGCTGTTC
>JAYUCN010000074.1:0-6343 GCA_043740335.1 Planctomycetota bacterium | reverse complement strand
GTTCGTTCGTGTGTTCGTTCCCGCGGCCCGCCTGTCCACCCACGCAGGAGGACCGCATCACCATTCGCGAGGTTGCCCGTGTTCCGTTCCCCGTTCGTGTTCGCCCTGTTCGCGATGGCCGCTGCCGCGCAAGACGTCGGCGCTGACAAGCAGAAGGCGCCGCCCGTCGAGGTGCCGACGTTCCAGAACCCGACCTGCCCGATCATGGGCAAGAAGGTGTCGATGCCGCTCTTCATCGATACCGAGCTCGGTCGCTTCCACGTCTGCTGCAAATCCTGCTTCAAGAAGATCCTCGCCGACCTGCCGGCGGCCCACAAGACGGCCTACCCGGTCGTGCAGGAAGTGAAGAACACCATCTGCCCGGTGTCCGGCGAGCCGATCGGCGAAGACGCAGTCACCATCACGCTGCAGGGTTGGTCGTTCCGGATCTGTTGCGTGGGCTGCCTCGATGAAGCGCGCCGCGAGGCGCAGATCACGCTGACGAAGGTCACGCGCGACAAGGTCGTCGACATCGGCAATCAAACGTGCCCGGTCAGCGGCGAACCCGTCGCTACGAATGCCTTCGTGCTGATCGGCGACGCCCTGGTGCGGCTGTCGTCGCCAAAGGTCGTCGAGGCCGTCGAGAAGGACCCGGTGGCGATGCTCGCGAAGGCCAAGGCAATCGTGAAGCTGCAGAAGCCGAAGGGGCAGCACGTGCATGAAGCGACTCCAGCGAAGCCAGCTGGCGAGGTGCCGAAGAAGCAGGAGGGCGGCAAGTGATGGCGGCACGCCGCCGCGCGCGCTGCGGTTGGTTCGCGGTCCTGGTCGTCGCCGCGTGTGCCGCTGCACCGCCGATGCCGGACCCGGCGCCGACGCATCCCGCTTCGCCGGACGCCGCCGAAGCGCCGCCGGTCGCAGCGAGCACGACGCTGACGATGCCCACGCGCATGCCGAAGGCAGCGACGCCCAAAGCAACGGGCGGCAGCGACAAACCGCGAGGTCACTGACATGCGCGGCTGCCCCGCCCTCGCTGCCCTGGCTCTGGCACTCGTGGGGTGCGCGCAGTTGGACTCCGCGGCCGACCGCGACGCCGTGCACAGTGATCTCGCGCGACGCGTCGGCACCGAGCTGCCGGCAACGCCGGCCGACGACGTCGCTGTCGAGATCGGCAGCGACGTCGTGGCGATGCTCGAGGAGCCGCTGACCGAGGACAGCGCGGTCCGCATCGCGCTGCTCAACAACCACGACGTGCACGCCGCCTTTGAACGGCTCGGCATCGCGCGCGCCGACCTCGTGCAGGCCGGGCTCCTGCGCAACCCGATCTTCGAAGGCGACGCGCGCTTACTCTTCGACGGCGGCACCGAGCTCGAACTGGGTCTCTCGCAGCCGTTCCTCGACCTGTTCTACCGGCCCCTGCGCGAACGCCTCGCCGAGCACGAGTTCGCCGCGGCGAAGCTGCTCGTCACGGACGACCTGGTGCACCTGGTCTTCGCGGTGCGGCGCGCGTTCGTGCACCTGCGCGCGGCGCAGCAGCTCGCCCTGCTGCACCAACAGACCCTGGCGGCGACCGCCGCGGCCCACGAGCTGGCCATGGCACTGCACACGGCGGGGAACACCACTGACCGGGCGCTCGCTGCCGAACGCCTCGGCGAGACCCGCGCGCGACTGGATCTCGCGGCGGCGGAGCAGCAAGCACTGGAGGCGCGCGAGCCACTGCAGCAGTTGCTCGGCCTGTGGGGCCCCGCAACCGCGTGGACGATCGTCGGCGACCTCGCCGACGATCCGCTCGCCGGCCTCGACACGGAACACGTCGAAGCGCGCGCGATCACCGCGTCGCTCGACCTCGCCGCGAACCGCGCCGGCATCGACTCACTTGCGCAACGCGCGGGCCTCGAGTCATGGCGCGGCTGGTTGCCCGACGGTGCTCTGGGCCTCAGTGCGCTGCGCGAACGTGGCGGCGATTGGGGGCTCGGTCCGCGGCTCGCGCTCGAGCTACCGCTCTTCGACCGCGGTGCCGGCCGGCAGACCAGAGCCGCCGCCCGCCTGCGCGCCGGCCTGCACCACCACGTGCAGAACGCCATCGAAGTGCGTTCGGCGGCGCGCCTGCTGTGCCTGCGCGTCGTCCGCCTCGCCGAGGCCGTGCGCTTCCTGCGCGACGTGCACCTGCCGCAGCGCGCCGAAGTCGTGCGCGCGACGCTGCAGCACTACAACGCGATGCAGATCGGCGCCTTCGACGTGCTGCACGAAAAGCAACGCCAGCTCGCGGACGTGCGCGAGTACGTGACGACGTTGCGCGATGCGCACCAGGCCAGGCTCGACCTCATGGAACTGCTCGCCGGCGGTTCGCCCATGGCTGCACAGGACCCCGGGTTGCCGGCGGCGACCGGCACCCCGGGCACCGACCGCAGCGAAGGACACGCACGATGAAACACGACCGACGCCAGTTCCTGTTGCGCAGCGCCGCCGCGGGCCTCGGCACGGCGACTGCTGGCGTACGCGCGCAGACGACGCTGCCCGCCAACGCACCGCTGCCGCCCCCGGGCCGACCGTTCGTCGACTACCATCCCGTCGAGACGCCGAACGGTGCCACGCTACCGTGGCAACTCGTCGCCGGCGTGAAGGTGTTCCACCTCGTCGTCGAACCGGTGCGCCACGAGTTCGCGCCGGGCCTCGCCGGCAACTGCTGGGGCTACAACGGTCGTGTGCACGGACCGACGATCGAAGCCGTGGAAGGCGACCGCGTGCGCATCTACGTGACGAACAAGCTCGACGCGCCGACGACGGTGCACTGGCACGGCCTGTTCGTGCCGAACGGCATGGACGGCGTCGGCGGCCTCACGCAGCGGGCGATCGAACCCGGCGAGACCTTCCGCTACGAGTTCACGCTGCGCCAGTACGGCACCTTCATGTACCACAGCCACCACGACGAGATGGTGCAGATGGCGATGGGACTCATGGGCATGATCGTCGTGCACCCGCGTGTGCCGACCGAGCCGCTGCCGGATCGCGACTTCGTCTACCTGCTCAGCGAATGGGCGGTGAAGGTCGGCACCGAACGCCCCGACCCGAACGAGATGACGGACTTCAACGTGCTCACGTTCAACGGCAAGGTGTTCCCGGCGACGGCACCCATGGTCGCGAAAACGGGGCAGCGCGTGCGCATCCGCATCGGCAACCTCAGTGCGATGGACCATCATCCCATCCATCTGCACGGCCATGCGTTCACCGTGACCGAGACCGACGGCGGCCAGATCCCGGCATCGGTGCGCTGGCCCGAGACGACCGTGCTCGTCGCCGTGGGCCAGACGCGCACCGTCGAGTTCGTCGCCCATGCCCCCGGGGACTGGGCGATGCATTGCCACATGACGCACCACGTCATGACACAGATGGGGCACGACATCCCGAACCTCACCGGTGTCGACCCGAGCTTGTTCGACGAGAAGATCGCCGCCGTCGTGCCCGCCTTCATGAACGTGGGCCAGGCAAGCCTCGCCGACCCGATGGCTGAAGACGACCCGCTGCCGAAGAACAGCCTGCCGATGGTCGGCGGGATGGGCGCCTTCGGCTACGTGACGATGGGCGGCATGGTGACCGTGCTCAAGGTGCGCGACGGCATCACGAGCTACGAGGATCCCGGCCACTACAACCACCCGCCGGGAACGGTCGCGGACGTCGCTGCACCAGACGAGCTCGCGCGCGACGGCATCGGCGGCTGAGTCGTCGACCGTCCCCAACGCGGGCCTTGCTCGCAGCCCATCAGGAGACTTTGGTTCGCAGACTCGTGAACTGCGTACGATGCTGCGAACCAAAGGCATCTCAGTTGCTGAGCGTGGCGAAGATCGCGTTGGAGATCGTGAATCCGAACCCGTTGACGGCAGGGTCGAGGCAGAGGGCCTGGCCGTAGAAGGCGTCGCCGACCCCGCCTGCGACCGTGGGCCACGTCCAACTGGCCGAACCTCCTGCCCCCGAAACAGTCAGGATGATGTCCGGCGTGGTGAATGCCGCACAACCTGGCATGTTGAGCAGGAAGGTGAGGTCGATGCCCGGCAGCTGCGTGAGACCCAACGCCAGGAAGCCGAGGCTGAACGTCGGGTTCAGGTTGGCCCCGGATTGCCAACCGTGGTGATCTGCGTCCAGGTGGTGCCCTGGTACTCCCAGGTCTGGCTGTTCGGTGTGGTGAGCAACTGGGTGCTGGCTCCCCCGTAGATGACCATGCGGGAACGGACCGAGTCGTAGCAGGCGCCGTAGTTGTAGCGGTTGCCGGCGTTGCCGATCGGGGTGGCCTGCGTCCAGGTCGTGCCATTGAATTCCCAGGTGTCGTTGTTCGGGGGTGGGATGCTGATGGACGAGGCCAGACCGCCGTAGAGCACGGACACGCCGCGAGCAATGTCGTACACCATCTGGGCACCGAAGCGCGCCGATGGCGAGGTCGGCGGCGCAAGCTGGGTCCAGTTGGTGCCGTCGTAGGTCCAGGTCTGGCCGTTGAGCGAGGGAGCGCTGCCACCGAACAGGAGCACCCCCAAGACGGTGAAGTCGAAGTCCATCGCGGCGCCAACGCGGGCGCTCGGCGACGTCGCCGGCAACTTCTGGTTCCACTGGGCAAACGCCAGAGTGGAGGAGGCAAGTAGAACCGCCCCTGTACGGACGGTGAGGGAGTGGATCGTGAAGTGCATTGCGTTGTTGGTTTCAGGTGGGCGCTGTTTCTGGGCAAATGACCGGCTCATTCCGGAAAACCTGGGCTGCTGCTCCGGCGGCGACTACGCCCCCGCCCGCGTCTTCTGCCTCGACGCCATACCGCTGCGGCAACGGCGTCCCTGACGCGGGCGCGACGAGGCGACGTTCCTGGACAGCGCGCGCGCCCTCCGTATCCTCCTCGCCCCTGTACCAGGGAAGGGCCGACCAGGGCCTACCTCGTAGACTCTGGCCGGTCCGGCAACCTGTCGAGAGCAACCATTCGCCCCCTGAGTCCATGAACTCCTGGGGGGGACCCGTGCCTCGGCAGGTAGCCGCGCTCTGACGCCCTGTGGGGAGTCTGTGCCATCGAGCACCAGTACAGGGGTCGCCGCGGAGCGTGGTGCCGGTCGTTTCCTTGTTCCTGGAGGCACCGGATGGAGAACAACTACAAGCACTTCGTGGGCGTTGACTGGGCCACCGTCGAGCATGAGGTCTGCGCGCTGGACGCCAGCGGCAAGCATGTCGACGCCCGTTCCTTCAAGCACAGCGGTGATGGCCTCGCCGATCTTTGCTCCTGGCTCCTGAAGTTCGGCGAGCCCGCCACCATCGCAGTATCGATCGAAGTCCCTCACGGATCTGTGGTCGAGACGCTGCTTGATCGCGGCTTCGCTGTCTTCTCGATCAATCCAAAGCAGCTCGACCGCTTTCGTGATCGCTTCACGGTTGCTGGCGCCAAGGACGATCGACGAGACGCGATGGTCCTCGCCGACTCGCTGCGCACGGACGGGCACTTGTTCCGCCGCCTGGAGATCCAGCCAGCCAAGATCATCGAGATTCGCGAGTGGTCGCGCATGCACGACGAACTCCAAGGCGACCGGAACGGGATCGTGAACCAGATGCGGGCCCAGTTGGCTCGCTACTTCCCAGCCTTCTTCGCTGTCGCTGCCGATCCAGGCGAAGACTGGGCTACGCGTCTGCTCGAGCTGATCCCGGATCACGCCGCCGCCATGAAGGTGAAGCCTGGCCGCGTCACGAAGCTGCTGAAGGACCATCGCATCCGCCGAATCGATGCCGACCAGGTTCTCGCGCAGCTCCGAGGAACTCCCGTCTACTCGGCTCCAGGTACCGCCACCGCGGCCATCGCCCACCTGCAGCTGCTCGCCGAACGAGTTCGTCTGATCAACAAGCAGCTCAAGGACTGCAAGGCCCACATCGAATCCATGCTCGAACAGCTCGCGGCGGAGCCACCGTCGGGGCACAAGGACGAGCAGCGTGACGTCGCGATCATCCAAACCATGCCAGGGATCGGCGTGATCGTGGCGTCGACGCTGCTCGGCGAAGCGGCTGGGCCACTCCAGGCGCGAGACTACCCAGCTCTCCGAGCACTTGCAGGAGTTGCGCCGGTAACGCGGCGCAGCGGCAAGAAGCGCGTCGTCGTCATGCGCACCGCCTGCCACCCGCGGCTCCGCAACGCTGTGTACCACTGGGCGAGGGTGGCGACCCAGAACGATGAGGTTGCCAAGTCCCGCTACGCCGCCCTGCGGGCCAGAGGCAAGACCCACGGTCAATCCCTCCGTTCGGTTGCCGACCGGTTGCTTAACGTCTTGTGTGTCATGTTGCGCACCCAGACCGACTACCGAGAACCCCAGCCGACTGCGGCCGCCTGACCAGCTTCGCGGGTATGCTCCCG
>JAYUCN010000073.1:0-2599 GCA_043740335.1 Planctomycetota bacterium | reverse complement strand
GACTCGCGAGACCGGCAGCAGAAAGCCGTGCCCGCAGCGTAGCGAGCGTGTGCGCCGCGGACCACGGCACCCCACCGGCGGCCAGCACGGGGATCACAGCAGCGTCGCGTGTGCCGATGGCCCAGAAGCCGCCGTCCGTCGCCGGACCGAAGGCCACTGGTGACTCGTGCAGGAGGTGCGCGACGGCGAGCAGCGCGTTGCCGTCGAGACCGGGGCAATCACTGCCGATGACGAGTGCCGAGCCCGCACGTTCGCGACCCGCGGCCACGGCGGCAGCGATGCGCACGCCGAGGTCGCCCTCGGGCTGCGAAACCCGCGGCAGATGTTCGAGGCCCGTGCCCTCGAACGCAGCCGAAGCGCCTGTGGCAGCGAGCACGACCGGGCCCGGCCACTGCGCGACCGCTGCCGCCGTCACCGCGAGCAAGCGCCGGTAGACGAACAGTGCCTGCTCGGCCCCGATCTCGGCCGCCAACCGCGTCTTCACGCGGCCCAGCTCCGGTGCCTTGGCGAGCACGACGACGCACGCGGCCAACGATCCGAACGGTGTCGTGCCGTGCGTCATGACGGCTCGACCATGCCGGGCGCCACCGCCAGTTCGTCCGCGTACGACGCCCTGTCCCGTTCTCTCGACCGCCCTGTTGCTTCAGCGACCATCCACGCGACGAACGGCAGATGCGCGAGCCACGTGGCCCATGACCACTCCGCCCATCCGGTCCCGCCCGCCATGGCCACGCCGTGCAACCAGTAGAGCGGTGCGGCCGCGGTCCAGGCGACCAGGACCATGCTGCCGGCAAACGGCAGCAGCGCCACGAGCACCGTGAAGTACCACGGATGCAGCGTCGGCAGGAACAGCAGCAGCAGCGCCACGGCGCGCGCGACGCGTGACTCCGGCGCATCGTCGCGGCTACGCCGCCACAGCCACAGCAGGCTCGTGACGAAGCCGAACGCGAGCACCACACGCACGGCGGGAGCGACCACAACGCCCGGCACCATGGTGGCGACGAGCCAGCGCACATGTGGCTCCAGGGGCCCATGGAACTGCATCGAACCACCGAACGTGAACAAGCTCGCGACGAGGCCGTGCCCTGCCGACACGAACGGCAGGAACAGAAAGACCGCCGCGACGACGGGGATCCACAGCAGGCGCCACGAGGTCGCGGCCAGCACGAACGGCAGTGCCACGCCCGCGAACGGCTTGCACAGTGCTGCCGCCGAGGCCAACAACACGCCCGTGCGGCGGTGCTGTCGTGCCAGCGCCAGCAAGGCGGCGACGACGACGGCCGCCATGACGACGTCGTGGTGCCCTTCCCCCGCCGTGAACAAGGCGAGCGCAGGGTTCCAGAGCACTGCCACCAGCAGGGTCGGCGACCGACGCGTCACGAGCAATAGGGCCAGCACGAACACCGCGAGCACGGCGGTGCTCACGAGTGCCAACGCGCGGAAACCGCCGATGCCCGACCACAGCAAGACGACGCCTTCGTGCACCCACAGCATGAGCGGCGGATAGATCGACGTCATCTCGGCGTGGTTGATGCCCACCGTCGAGATGCCGGGCAACGCGGCCACCGCGGGCGCCACCGCGTAGGGATTCTGCTGCGCCATCAGTTGCGCGCCTTCCATCGCGTACCGATGCACGTCGTCACTCAGTGGCAGGCACGCGGCCAGACCCTGCATCGCAGCGCCAACACCCACGATCCAGGCGAAACTCGACCACGACGCGCGGCTCGCGCGCACGTGCGAGAACGCGAGGCAGCACGCCAAGCCTGCAGCGCTGCCCCAACCCGCGAACCACCATGGCCGCTGCCGCCACGTGCCGTCGCTGGCCGCGAGCACGGCGACCGCCGCGAGACCCAAAAGACCGAGCGCCACGAGCGGCCACATCGGGCGGAGCACCCGCAGGTCCTTGGCGAACGCATCGCGCAGACGGTTGCGCAACAGCAGCAGACCATGCACGAAGAAGCCCATCGCGTACAGCGCCAAGGCCGGCATCCACCACAGCGACCGGCTCGTCCAGACGCCCGCACAGCTGATCGCCCCGAACACACCGATCGCCAGTTCGCCAACACCCAGAGCAGGCGCTGCTCGATACGTGCCGGGGCCCGTTCCATGTTTGGGGGTGCGCACGAACGCCGACGGCGCGCCGCGCAGCGCTTCCCAAGCCGCACGCGCATTCGCCAACGCGAGGCCCGTTCCCAGCGACATCAGCGCCGGCAGGGCGAGCAGCGTGCGTCGCGGCCGACCGAGCACGCGCTGCGACTCGACGTAGAGCAAGAGCGGCGGCACGAGGCCCGCGAGCAGGAGCCCGACACCGCACACCCAGGCCACGATCGGCAGGTCGCGCAGATACCACGCGGCGAACGGCGACAGCAGGATGCTCGCGACGATGGCGGGGTGCACGAGGTAGTGCGACAGGTGCAGCGTCGCGGCGAGTTTCTGCAGCGGCGACCACGCGCTCCGCCAGATGCCCGGCAGCAGCTTGCGCGCGGTCTGCAGCGAACCCTTGGCCCAGCGGAACTGCTGCGCGCGCCAGGCTTCGAGCGTCGGCGGCACTTCCCCGGGCACCTCGACGTCGAGCAGGAAGCCGGCGCGGTAGCCGGCG
>JAYUCN010000072.1:0-2602 GCA_043740335.1 Planctomycetota bacterium | reverse complement strand
CGGAGAAGGAGCTGCGGTCCGGGTTCCAGCGAGCCGGCTCGTACGGGACGGTGAGGCTCTGGAAGACCTCGTCGAAGAACCCTTCCTCTCCCAACAGGAGGCCGTGGATCCGGCGCAGGAACTCGCCGCTCTCGGCGCCACCGATGATGCGGTGGTCGTAGGTGTTGGTGAGTGTGGTGGTCGTGCTCAGCCCGAGCTGCGCGAGCGCGTGCGGATCGGCGCCTTCGTACTCCGCGGGGTAGCCGATCGCGCCGACACCGACGATGAAGCCCTGCCCGGGCATCAGCCGCGGTACGGAGTGGACCGTGCCGATCATGCCGGGGTTGGTGATGGTCCCGGTCGTGCCGGCGAAGTCGTCCGGCGTGAGCGCACCCTTGCGCGCCTTCTCGACCTGGCCATTGAAAGCGGCGAGGAAGCCCGCGAAGTCGAGCGAGCCGCAGTCCTTGATGTTCGGCACGACGAGGCTGCGGCGACCGTCCTTCCCAGGCCCATCCCTCGCGGGCAGGTCGACGGCGATGCCGACGTTGAGCGAACGCGACAGGCGACGGAACGGCTTGCCGTCCTGTTCGACGAACTGGCCCGCCATCGCGGGCACACGCTGCATCGCTTGCACCATGGCCCAGGCGATGACGTGCGTGAAGCTCACCTTCTGCAGGTAGAGGCCCTGTTGGTGCCGGTTGATCGCGTGGCGGTTCTCTTCGAGCACCTTGACCGGAATCTCGCGCGCCGAGGTCGCCGTCGGCACCGAGAGGCTCTCGGCCATGTTCTTGACGATCCTGCCGGCGACACCCGTGAGCGGCTGCAGTTCGTCGCTGATGGTCACTGGTGCGGCGGCAACCATCGCCGATGCCGTGCGCACCGGGGTCTTCACGACCGCACTGGCCCGCTGTTCGGGCGGCAGCGCCGTCTCGAACCAGTTGCGCCATTCGGCGGGCACGGACTCCGGTGCCTGCAGATAGTCACCGTAGACCTTCTCCGCGTAGGCCGCGTTGAGGCCGAACACTTCTTCGAAGTCGGGGCGGTGCATGCCTGCAGGTTTCCAATGGACCACCGCGCGGGCGGTGGGCGGCAACGATACGGTGAGAAGGCGGCCGGCGCGCGGGCGGCGAGCACTCGCGAGTGTGCCAGCGCTACTTCTTGCTGAGCAGCAGGACCATGCGGCGCCCTTCCATGCGCAGGCCGGATTCGACCTTGGCGACATCGGCGAGCAGCTTCACGACCTCCCTGACGACCTGCTCCCCCACTTCCTTGTGGGCCATCTGGCGGCCACGGAAGAGGCAGCACACGAGCACCTTGTCGCCATCGGCGAGGAACTGGCGCGCCTGCTTCATCTTGACCTGCAGGTCGTGTTCGCCGGTGGCCGGTCGCACGCGCAGCTCCTTGATCTGGACCTGGTGCTGCTTGCGCCGGCTCGCCTGTTCCTTCTTCTTCTCTTCGTACTTGTACTTGCCGAAGTCCATGATGCGGCACACCGGGGGCCGCTGGTTCGGCGCAATCTCGACGAGGTCGAGTTGCTTGTGCAGGGCGAGTGCCAAGGCGTCGGCAGTCTCCATGATGCCGAGCTGCTTGTTCTCCTCGTCGATGACGCGGACCTGGCGGATGCGGATCTGGTGGTTGATGCGCGGGCCACGGTCTTGGGAAATGGGACGGCGCGAATCAGGCCTGCCGGACATGAATCCTCTTCGACTTCATCAACACGTGGTATGGGCTCCTTTTGGAAGGTCGGGGTCGGGGGGCGGCAAAGGACCGCCGCACGGGGGCGGGAAGGCTAGTTGTCCCGGCCGCCGTCCGCAACGACGGATCGGCCGCCCGCCCTGCGTGCCGCGGATCGCGGCAGTTTCTCGCCGTCAACTTGCCCCTGCTGGCAATCCCCTTGCGTGCCACCCTACGATCCCCGCACCATGAAGAGCACGCGCCTCTACCTCATTCTCGTCCTCTCCCTGTGCGTGGGCTGCAAGTCCGCTGAAGAGAAGCGCGCCGAGCGCGAGGCGAAACAAGCCCAAGAAGCGGAGAAGCTCCGTCAGGAGATGTACGCCAACGTGCCGGCCGACTCGCCGCTACGCAAGGTCACGCTCGGCATGAGCGAGAGCGAAGTCACGGCGGTGCTCGGCCCGCTGACGTCGACCGACTCGCACATCACCGGCAAGGCGTTCCGACCGTTCAACTACTCCGGCCGCGACACCGTGCGCATCGTCTACTACTGGAAGGGACTCGGCCGCGTCGAGTTCTCCGCCGGCAGCTGGGGCCAGCGCAATGGCGCGATCCTCTGCTACCACGACCCGAACGAGACCGGCGTGCGCAAGTAGCCCAGCACTCGCGCAGCCTACCCCCGTTCCGCAGCCAACTTCGCGAGCAGATCGCCGAACGCCGCGACCGGCATGACGCCGAGGTCGCCATCCGTTCGCGACCGCACCGTGACCGTGCCGTTCGCGAGTTCCTGATCGCCGACGACGGCGATGAACGGCACCTTCTCCGTGTAGAGGTGGTGCCGGATCTTCTGGCCGATCTTCTCGTTGCTGTCGTCTGGCTCGACGCGCAGGTCGCGCGTCTTCAAATCGCGACTCATCGTCTGCACGGCCTCCGCATGTCGCTCACCCACCGC
>JAYUCN010000071.1:0-6352 GCA_043740335.1 Planctomycetota bacterium | reverse complement strand
ACTACGTCGCCATCGACAGCGATGCGCGGCGCCTCTACGTGCCGCGATCGACGCATGTGCTCGTGCTCGACGCCGACACCGTGCACGCCCGCGGTGTCGGCGATCTCACCCACCTGCTTGCCGGTGTCGGCGTCGAGCACGAGCACATGCGTCGATCGCGGCACGTAGAGGCGCCGCGCATCGCTGTCGATGGCGACGTAGTCCCAGCTGCCTTCCCCGCCGACCGAGAACGTTCGCAGGACCTTCCAGGCCGCCGGGTCCTGGGCCGCGGGTGCCGGCGGAGTGGCCGTCGCGGGCTTGGGCTCCTGCAGGTTCGTGGGCAACAGGGACAGCAGACTGAAGGCGAGCAGAGTGCTCATGGGTTCTCCGGGAGGCGCGATGGATGCTCGGCGAAGGTGCCGGGTGCGACATCTTGTACAGGCCGGAACGAGCTGCTACTCGCTCCCATCGACGAATCGACGCGGCCGGGTTCTGCGATCGACTACGCCGGCTGGCCACGGTGAGCCAGACTGGCTACCGATACGAAACCGCGTAGGTGTTGCCATCGCGAATCCAGGCGATGACCCCGCCTTCGTCAGCGCCAGCTGCGCTGAGTCCCGATGCCTCTCCAGTGGCCTCCGATTGCTGCAGCACATCGAGCCGCTCGGCAGGACTGGCACTGTTGGCAACAGCGCGAGCGGCAAAGAGTGCTTCGTCCCCCGACCCGGGCGTTTCCAGGTTTGGAAACAGCCAAGCGATGACCGGGCCCCCGTTCGTCAAGTACCCACCCATGCGTCTGTTCAGCTGCAGATACTGCCCACTGGGAAGCGATATGAGTTGCCAAGCCGCACCGGCAACGGATCGAGCTCCTGCCCACCCGATTGGGTTGAAAATAGGACTACCATGGGAAAGGGCCACCGCCTGACCATCATCGGCGATGGCCATCGCGGCAGATCCGACCACCTGCCCCTGACCGATGGGCGCACCCAACGTCGAGATCTCGAATCCGCCACTCCACAGTTCGTAGCCCAACTTCATCGAGTTGTAGTGGTAGTAATCGATCGCGATCAGTGCCCTGCCGTTGGTGGCGAACGTCGCTCGGCTCCCCGGCAAGTACGAGTTCGGAACCTCGGGACTGGGATCGCAGCTCGTGATCCCACCCAGTGCATCGATGCAATGTCGCTGACACCACTCCAAACTCTGATGCGAAGGAAAGCGATGCTCGTAGGCTGCTACCGCGTAGCCCGCCCCGGTCTCGTCGAGCCACACGTGGGGGTACGCCAGTCCGATCGCGTATGGCTGGCCAATGCTCTGACCTGGCAACAGCACGAGCACGTACCCCGTACCGAGACTGGCCCAGCCGAACGCAGTGTGGCCGCTGGCGCTTGCCGCCACGTTGGCGACGGTGTCCACCGAAGTGGCGACGAGCAGCGGCGGATCCAGCGTCGTTGGCGTACCTGTCACCTGCCACAGCTCACCGCCGTAGGTCGTGACGGCGACGACGAGGCGCCCCGTGGCATCGTCGGTCGCGTCGACACCTGCCGCATTGGTGACCCCGAGCGGCTGCGGCTGGCCAAAGCCCGAACCATCGTCGCGCGAGATGTGCAGTGTCGAGTCACTCGCCTCCGTGATTGCATACACGGTGCCCGTGACACCTCGCGCCAGTTCCCGCAGGCGACCGTCAGCGACCTTCGTGCGTTGCGACCACAAGTAGGCATCCTCGACCTCGAAGGTCCATTGATGGCCACTCGCGAACGGGGCACCAGATGCGGTGCGCAGGCCATTCGTCAAGGCGACCTGGTACGAGGTCAGTCGCGCCAGCGGCTGAGCGGGGCTCATGGTCAGTGTCATGGCCGGAGCGTCGTAGGCCAAGGCCACGGCGACCTCGCCCAGTGGACCCTCGAGTCGACAGGTGCCTGGCGTCACCGATACCGGGTCGATGTCCTCATCGAACGTCACGCGGAGCACGATGCCGCGCGCCACACCCATCGCCCCTGGCGCCGGTTCCCGAGACAGCAACCCTACGGTGACCGGGATGGGTGAGGTGCCGCGGTTGCAGCCAATGGCGCCAACGACCAAGGCGATCACTGGGAAGATCGGGAAGATCGAACGGATCCGGCGCGGACCTGGCGGCATGGGAGGGTGTGGAGAATCCAGCTGGAGCAGGATGTCTGCGTCCCGAACCACCCGGAACCTGTCCCCGCACGATCCGCAGTTTGCCGGAATTTGTCAACCTACGCGGTGCGGCCTCGAACCCGGCGGTCGGGTCGACCTTGGCCAGTGCCCCGTGTTCGGGATCGTGATCCGGGCCTGCGGAGCAGCGCCTACTTTCCGTCCTCGTCGGCCGCATCGTGCACGAAGAGCTTGGGCGCCGACGCCTTGAGCTCCTCGACCAACGGCAGAAGGATCGCGACCATGGCCTTCTCGGCTTCGCCTCTCGCCTGCGTGCGAGCCGCAACGAGCGCATCGAGTTTCTGCAGGCCGTCCGGCTCGGGCGGCTTGGCGTCGCCGAAGGACTGCGCGAGTGCCTGCCGAAGCTCGTCGACGCGAGCCGACAGGAAGGCCTCTTCGAAAGCGCGCACGCCGGCGGCGCGCGTCTCCTTGCTGCTCTTCTCGAGGTTCTTCTTGGCCTTGTCGACGAGCTTGTCGTGGCGGCTCGCGAGCTCGCGCGGCTTCGCCATCACCCTGCGCCACTCGGCGTTGTCCGCGAACGCGCGATCGACCTGCGCAAAGTGCACGGCCCAGGCGCCGAACGTCGCCTTCGGATCCATGAGCTCGCCGCCGGCGAGCAGCTTCTGCACGTGCAGCTCCATCGCTTTGGCGAGGAACGCCTGCAGCGCATCGAGCAACGGTGTCAGTTCCTTCTTGTCCGCGTCTTCGGCCTTGGGCAGCAGCTTGCGCGCCTTCTGCACCTGCTCGGCGATCGTGGCGAGGTCGGGCGCTTCGCGCTGCAGCTCGCTCGCCACCATCCTGACCGCTTGCGCCGCCGACTGCGTCGACACCTGGTCGAGCCAGTCGAGGAGCTTCGCGACCTGCACGGGCAACGGCCAGTGTCCACTCTGCTCGGTGAGGCCTTCGACGATCTCGAGCTTCAGCTTCTCGTAGCCCTGCTCGCGGTAGATCTTCTCGGAGCGGATCGCGCAGTCGACCGGCACGACCGCGTCGGCGCGCCCGTGCAGGATCGCGATCGCGACCTTCTGCTTGCTGAGCTTGCTGTGCTTGACGTCGAGCACGTTGCCCGCATGCGCGACGATGCCGTCGACGAGCTCGGGATGCTCGCCCGCGAACCAGTACACGAAGAACGCGCCCTGGCTGTGGCCATAGAGGTAGACGCGGCCGATCGGGAAGCGCTTCTTGAAGTCGGCGATGAGCCCCGCGATCTGTTCGCCGTCCTTCGGCCCCTGCGTGAAGTTGAACGTGTCGCCCTGCCCCGGTGTGAGCCCGTCGGGCGAGACGACGATGTCCCGCCGGCGAAAGTCGCCGAGGATCGGGTAGTTCCAGAAGCTCCAGCCGTGGCTCGAGCCCGTGCCGTGCAGCATCAGCAGGAGGTCGGGTGGGTTCCTGGCGTCGATCGTCTTCGGCAGGCGGTACCAGTAGGTCCTGCCTTGCGCACTCTTCCACTCGAGCAGTTTGCCGCGCGGCACCTTCGTCGACGGCTCGACGACCGCATCGGCGTTCTTCTGTGCGGTGGCAGGTGCGAGTGCGACGCCGAGGGTGGCACACACGAGAAGGGACGCACGAAGGAGGGTTCGCATGTGGGTTTGCTGCACACGTGGTCCAGCATGCTAGCTCGCCCACCGACGAACGGCCCCCGTTGCCAGCCCGCCCGCTACCGCTGAGACCCCACCGCCCGAGCGTCGCATGCGAAGTCATGGACGGCCGGCGTTGGCGTACAGCTGGAACGCCGCCCACACGCCTGGGCCATACCCGGCTGCGCGCGTGGCTCGGCGGGCCTGGGCCAAGGCCCCGGGCACGGTGGCGGCGTCGCGCCAAAGTGCCCGATAGAACTCGACGAAGAAGATCGCGGTTGGCTCGTCTTGCACCGGCCACAAGGAGGCGATGCTGAAGCGTGCGCCGCCGAGATGGAAGCCCCGGTTCAGACCCCCGATGGCCTCGCCCGCCGAGCGGGGGCCGAGGTTGGTGCCGCAGGCCGAGAGCACGGCCAGCTCGCAGTCGAGCAGGTCGAGTCGCCCCACCTCCGCGGCAGTCACGCAACTGGACGCCGCGGCCTGCGCGTTGGCGCCTGCAAGTACGAACCCGCACAGATCGCCGATGTCCTCCCAGGTGTAGCGACCTGCCACGATCTGTTCGTCCGGCATGCCGCGGGCGATGTAGCCGTGGGTCGCGATGTGCAGGACCTCCGCCCGTGGCGCCACTGCGAGAAGCCGTTCGCGAGTCGCCTCCTTGCCTCGCACCATGACGGGAGCCTGCCCGTCACTCAGCTCGGCCCTCAGCTTCGCGATCGCCTCGATCTCACGCGCGGTGCCCATCAGTTGCGGCCAGCCAGCTTCGGCGCCACTACCGAAATCGATCGCGCCGATGAGCACGATTCGCTGCGCACCCGAGGGTGGCATCGGTGCCGGCGCCCAGGTTGCAGGCAAGCCGTCGACGAGCACGAACTGCCACGTGTCACCGAGCACGCCGCCGCCAACGGTTGGGAACGCCTCCCATGGGAAGGTTGCCCAGGAGCCGTCCAAGGAAGCGAACACTGTCCCTGTATCAGGATCGAGGGCGCCGAACACCGGGGTCAAGTAGTGGCCCAGTGTCGCCAGCGTGTCGGCGAACGCGTAGGCAGGTTCGGATCCGGAGGCGTCGCGACCACGGGCGCCTGCGTCGCGGCGCTGCAATCCGAGCACGTACGCGGCCGTCACCTCGCGCATCTGCTTGCCGGCGGGCACCTCGAGGCGCTTCGTCGTGCCGTCGCTGGCGATCACGAAGATCGCACTGTTCAGCTTCGCTGGCGGCACGACGTGCTGCTGCGCATCCCACGGGATCTGGCGCTCGTACTGGATCGACACGACCGCTTGCGTGCCCTGCGGCGGCAGTGTTTCGGCAGCCATGTCGAAGCCATGATCGCCGTGCCCGAACAGCGCTCGGCACAACTTCCTCTCGGCGTCGTCGGCCGCACGCCGAAGGTCCGAGTCCGGCACCGCCCCAGCGGCACGGCTCTGGAGCCATGCCGTGTCGGCAGCGGCGCGCAGCGCCTCCAGTCCCGGGTCTACGCGCAGTCGTTCGCGGTAGCGCGAAGTGATCTCGCAGGCCACGCGGCTGCCCTCGCGCAGGCGCAGCACCGACTGCGCTGCGGTGCGATCGTCGACGACCTCCGCCGGCAGGCTCAGCAGCAGATCGCGCGCGGCCTCGCACTCATGTTCCAGCGAACGACGATTGCCCTCGCTCAGCTGCAAGGCGACACGGCTGCGGATCGCGACGAGGGTCGCGATCGCGGCCATCGCCTCCGTACGCGTCCCGGCCAGGTCGCCAGCGTGGAAGCACGCAATCGCACGGTTGCAATGCCGTCGGATGCTCGCCGGATCGGCAACCGCTGTCGTCGCGGCATCGACGGTCAGATGCTCCATGGCGGCGGCGAACTGGCCGGCCGCGATCTCGGCGCAACCCAAGATGCCGCGAATCTGCTCGCGCAGCTCCGGAAACTCGCTACCGAGCAACTTCAGCGCCCGGTCGGTTGCAGCAATGGCTTCGGTGGGCTGCCCCCGCGCGAGGGCACAGTTGGCACGCAGCGCGCCGGCCATGGCCCACGCGCGCCGCGCCTCCGGTGTTGCCGGCTCGTGACCGGTCAGCAGCCGCGCAAAGTACTGTTCGGCCTCGGCGACGCGGTTGGCGTCCTGCAGCGCACGACCATAGGCGAGCAGCACTTCCTGATGCTCGCGCGTCCCGTCGAGCGAAGCGGCCGCCGTCACGAACGTGCCGAGTACATCGACCGCTCGCTCCGGATGGCCCGCCAGCGACCAGATCCTCGCGGTGCCTGCCAGGACCCTGGCGAGGCGCCGGCTCGCAGCGTCGGTCGTCTGCAGGATGGCCCAGCCGCGCTCGAGCTCGGCGTGGGCACTGCGCACATCGCCGACATCCAAGGCGAGCTTCGCCACCCTCAAGTGCAGGCAGCCGAGTCCACTCGTGGCTGGTTGCCGCGCGTGCCAGAGATCGAGCAAGACGCGACCCTCTCGCCACGCCGCGAACAGATCGGATTTCGCCAGTTGGTCGATGTGGAGATCGTGCAATGCAATGGCATAAGGGTGGTCCGGAGGCAGGGTGTCTTGTGCCAGCGCCAGAGCGTGGGTGAGCTGCGCCGCTGCGCCTGGTTGTTCCGCACCGATCGCCAGCCAGAGCGCCGCAGCGGTGGCCAGGTGGACGGGGT
>JAYUCN010000070.1:0-2603 GCA_043740335.1 Planctomycetota bacterium | reverse complement strand
CTGCGACGCTCCTCCAGTGGCCGCGGCTTCTCGCTGCGTCTGCTCGAGGTCGTACTCAAGGCGCTGACGCTCCTGATCGCCATCGGCGCCATGCTGGTCGTGCCCTACGTGCGCAACGACTGGCTCCTGCTCGCGGTCTGCATCGTGTTCCTGCTCGGGGTCGGCTGGGTGCTGGTGCGCATGCTGCCGCAGTTCTTCGAACAGATCCGGCTCGTGCTCAACGTCGGCGGCGTGCGCGAGGGCGAACGCATCCTGCTCGACGGGCTGCCGTTCCGCGTCGACTCGCTGCGCCTCTACTCGCGCCTGCAGAACCCCGACCTGCAGGGCGGCGAACTACGTGTGCCGATCCAGCACCTCATCGGCAAGCGTTCGCGCCGCAGTGCCGACGACGAGCCGTGGTTTCCGTGCCGGCCCGGCGACGTGGTGTTGCTCGCCGATGGTGTCGCCGGGGCCGTGCGCACGCAGACGCCCGAGGTCGTCGTCGTCGACCACTTCGGTTCGCCGCGCAGCTATCCGACCGCGTCGTTCCTGCAGCAGAACCCACGCAACCTGTCGTGCGGCTTCGTCGTCATGACGACGTTCGGCCTCGACTACGCGCATCAGCAGGAGGCGGTGACGTCCGTGCCCAAGCTCCTGCACGACGCACTGGCTCGCGGCCTCACCGCGATCGCCCCCGGGGAACTGCGCCATGTGCGCGTCGAGTTGCAGGCGGCGGCGCCGAGTTCCCTCGACTACGTCGTGCTCGCCGAGTTCGCCGGCAGCGCCGCTCCACGCTACTTCGAATTGCAACGCCTGCTGCAGAGCCTGCTCGTGGCCGCCTGCACGCAGCACGGCTTTCACATTCCGTTGCCGCAGGTCATGGTGCACCGCCCGTCGGCCTGAGGCACGCGCCGCAATCCTCCATCATTTCCGGTCGGCGAGCCCCTGGCCGCGCGACAGCAGGAACGCGAGCAGGTCCCGCAGTTCGTCCGTCGACAGGCGGTCGACGAGATCGGTCGGCATCGGCGACAGCTTCGACGGCTCGACCTTGCTGACGTCGGCGACGGGCACCTGCACGGGCACCGCATCGGCAACGGCGGGCACGACCTCGTAGACCGCGGTGTCGCCGTGGAACGTCTTCATGACGGCGCCGAACATGCTCGTACCATCCTTCTTCGTCAGCACCGAGCCCGAGTACTGCTCGCTCACGACCTTGCTCGGTTCGAGGATCGCTTCGAGCACGTCGCGCGCCGTGAACTTGTTGCCGAGGCTCGTGAGGTCGGGGCCGTGGTTGCCGCCTTCGCCGGCGAAGTAGTGGCACGAGGCGCAGCCGACGGCATGGAAGAGGTTGTGTCCCGCTCGCAGATCGCGGTTGGCGAGCCCGTCGCGCGTGAGCGCTTCGATGTCGCCGAGCTGCCAATCGCGGCCAGGGCCCTTGGGTGGCGTGGCACGGAACTTCGGCGCATCGGCCGTCGCCTTGCCGACGAGCTCCGCGAGTTCGTGTTGTTCGGCGGGCGCACACGTTGCCCACCCCGCGTCGATCATTCTCTTCAGGTAGCCGTCGTAGCTCGCACCGCCCTTGCGCGTGCGCGCCTCGGCGAGAAACGTGAAGAACGTGCGGCGTTGCTCGAGTGACCAGCCGTGCTTGACGATGCGCAGCGCGTTGGCGATCGCGATCTGGCCGATCGGCGGCATCGACTTGCTCATCGCGTCGATGACGCCGCCGTAGGTCGCGTTGCGCTTCGTCACATCGGCCCACTCGGGTGCCGGCGACGGACGCAACGGTGTCAGGAGGGCAACCGCCTTGTCGAGGAAGCCGGGCGCGTCGAGGTACGCGAGCAGTTCGGCGAGGTCGGCGTCCTCCCGTTCGTCGTTGGCCGGGAACAGCGGCAACAACCGTTGAGCGAGTGTTTCACGCTGCGAGTCATCGGCGGGGCCGAGCCGCAACAGGGCCAAGGCATGCACACGCAACCAGGCGATGCGGTCGAGGTGCGCGAGCGGCGCAAACGGCACCTTGCCGAGCGCATCGAGCACGGGTTGCCGGTCCGCCTTCTGTCCTTGGCGCGCGAGTGCCTGCAGCAACGCGAGCGACCTGCCCGGCACCTTGACCTCGGGCCCGACGCCGAGGGCCGTGTCTCGCCATCGCTCGACGCGCTGCCGTTCGAGCGCGATCCGGAGGGCGACCCAGTCTCCCGTGTCCGGCAAGTCGACCGAGAGCCGCCCGTCAATGAGCCGCCACGCGACAGGCGTCTCCTGCTGCCAGTCGGGTTCTGCGTCCAGCACTGCGGACGGGGACCAGGCGGGGCGAGGGGCGACGCGCAGCGGCACCCGGAACACCGCGGACGGCAAGCCGCGTCCACCGGTCACGAGATACAGCGTCTCCCTCACGACGCAGACGTCGGCGACAGGGAAGGGTGCTCCGATCAACCAGGGTCGGCCATTCACGTAGACGGTGCCGAAGGTCCAATCGAGTGCGACGACTCCGGTCGACGCCACATCGTCGCCGCCAAACCGCGCCATGCCAGTCGGTGAACCCGGTCCGAGATCCACCAGCGCGGACGGTGCGTCCGGGTAGTCCGCCGGCCACTTCGCGCTGCCGATGCGCCAACCGTAGTCGACGCCAC
>JAYUCN010000069.1:0-2603 GCA_043740335.1 Planctomycetota bacterium | reverse complement strand
GTCGCGGCCGCCGCGGCCGGCGATCGTGATCGCGCGATCGGCGGGCTGCGCAGCATCCTCGCCGCCGACCCGGCGCATCCCGTGGCGCACCGACTGCTCGGCGAGCTGCTGTTCGCGCAGCAGGCCGCAGCCAGCATGGCCCTGAGCGACGCGTCCTTCCGCGCTCTGGCCGCCGCCATGCCTGCCCCGGACACGAGGGCGCTGCCGATCGGGGAGTTCGTCATCGGCTACGAACGGCTGTCGCCGGCGCGACAGCGCGTCGTCGATCGCACCGCGGCGCTGTTCGCGCGACACCTCGGTCGCCTCGTCGCGGTCGGTGGCCGGCACGATCTGCTCGGCGAGCTCCAACGTACGACGGATGGCAACCTGCGCCAGAACCTGCGCGGCAAGCGGACCTTCGATGGGCGCGTCTGGGACGACGTGCGCGGTGTCGGCGGCATGCAGGCGGCGACCGGCATCGAGGCGCTCGACGAAGCGGCCCAGTTCGGCTTCGACACGCTCGCGCACGAAGTGGCGCACCAGGTGCACTTCTTCAGCCTGACGCCGCTCCAGCGCACGCGCATCCGTACCCTGTACCAGCGTGCGGTCACCGAGGGGAACTGCCTCGACTACTATGCGGCGAGCAACGAGGCCGAGTACTTCGGCCAGGGCGTCGAGGCGTTCGTGAGCCTCGCCAAGCGACCCGGCGGGGAGACCACCCACGGCCACACGCGCTTCGAGCTGTTCGCCGTCGACCGCGAACTGCACGACTTCGTCGCGAGTGTCGTCGACTACGATCCGCTGAAGCTGCCGGGCAGCCGCGAGTTGGTGCTCGAGGCGGCCGTGGCGGCCGCCCTGCGCTGTGGCCGGTTCGCGGACGCGGTGGTGGCGGCGAGGATGCTCTGCCCGGGGGATCGGCGCGACCGGCTGCTGACCGAGGCCGAGCGCGCGGCGGCGGCGGCACACTGTCACTGACGGCACCTGGGCGCGCCGGTAGAGTCAGGCAATGGTGTGTCCCTCGTCGATGTGGGTCGTCGGGTCGATCGTCGGACTGTGCCTGCTCGGACCACTCGCGGCGCAAGAGCAGCCGGCGCACACCGGACGGCGGCCCAACATCCTGCTCGTGGTCAGCGACGACCACGCCGCGCACGCGATGTCGTGCTACCAGAGCCGGCTCGACGAGACGCCGTGCCTCGATCGCCTGGCCAAGGCCGGCATGCGGTTCGACCGGGCGTTCGTGTCGAATGCGCTGTGCGGGCCGTCGCGGGCCTGCATCCTGACCGGCAAGTACGGGCACAGCAACGGCTTCATGCAGAACGAACAGGTGTTCGACGGCGCCCAGTGGACGGTGAGCAAGGCGCTGCAGGCGGGCGGCTACCAGACGGCGGCGATCGGCAAGTGGCACCTGGGCAGCGATCCGACCGGCTTCGACTACTGGCGGATCCTGCCGGGCCAGGGCCGCTACATCGATCCCGTGTTCGTGACCAGGGACGGGCGCAAGGTCGAGAAGGGCTACGTCAGCGACCTCATCACCGACGCCGCGATCGAGTGGTTGGGTCAGCGCGACGCGGCGAAACCGTTCTTCCTGTTCGTCGGCCACAAGGCCCCGCACCGCGAATGGACGCCGCCGCCGGACCTGGCGGCGGTCTACCGGAAGCGCACCTTCCCCGAGTCGCCGACCCTGTTCGACGACTGGGCGACGCGTTGCAGCGCCGGGCCCGACAGCGAGATGTCCGTGGCGCGTCACCTGACGGAGACCGACGTCAAGGGGAAGCCTCCGGCCGACCTGCAGGGCACGGCACTCACGCGCTGGTACTACCAACGCTACCTGCAGGACTACCTCGCCTGCGCGCAGTCGATGGATCGCAACGTCGGCCGGTTGCTCGACTGGCTCGATCAGCACGGACTCGCCGCGGACACTCTGGTCGTCTACACGAGCGACAACGGCTTCTTCCTCGGCGACCACGGCATGTACGACAAGCGCTTCATGTACGAGGAGTCGTTGCGTGTGCCCCTGCTCGTGCGCTGGCCGGGCGTCGTCGCCGCGGGTTCGATGACGGACGCGATGGTCGGCAACCACGATCTGGCGCCGACGTTCCTGCGCGCCGCGGGCCTGGAGGTGCCAGCGTCGCTGCACGGGCGCGAGCTCGGGCCGGTCCTGCGCGGCAAGACGCCGGCCGACTGGCGGCAGGTGTTCTACTATCGCTACTACGAACACCTCGCCACGCACCACGTGCCGGCGCATTTCGGCGTGCGCACGATGACGCACAAGCTCATCTGGTTCCCGAGCCTCTCGGCGTTCGAACTGTTCGACCTGCGTTCTGATCCGCACGAACTGAAGAACCTCGCCGGCGATCCTGCCCACGCCGCCTTGCTCGCCGAACTGACCGCGGAACTGTGCCGGCAGCAGGCCCAGCTCGGCGATCCGGAGCCGCTCCGGTAGCAGAAGTACGCGAATCTCTGCACCCGCTCGCGAGTCCGAGGCACAGAGCGGGCATGCACGAAGTGAACCTCGAGAGGGCATTGCCGCAGCACGGGCCGCGCGAGCGCATCCTTCAGCTCGGCGAACCACGGCTCAGCGATGCGGAGTGTCTGGCGCTGCTCCTGCGAACCGGCATGCGCGG
>JAYUCN010000068.1:0-6358 GCA_043740335.1 Planctomycetota bacterium | reverse complement strand
GTCGGGCAGGAGCTCAAGGCCGGGGTCGTCGACGGGCGCCTGGGCATCGCGACGGTGCTCGCGGTCACGCCCGACGAAGTGACCGTGACCATGTCACTGGAGCGGGAGCCCGACCCGACCGACGACGTGCTGCTGCTGGCCGTGCCGCGGCCCAAGGTCCTGCTGCGCCTGCTCGCGCAGGCGGCGGCGCTCGGCTTCGGTCGCCTCGTGCTGTTCCGTTCGTGGCGCGTCGAGAAGAGCCACCTGCAGAGCACGGCCATGCGCAGAGAGGTCCAGCGTGAGCACCTGCTGCTGGGACTCGAGCAAGCCGGCCGCACGCGCCTGCCCAGCGTGCAGTTCTTCCCGCTGTTCAAGCCGATGGTCGAGGACCACCTGCCGAGGCTCGACCTGCCGCCGTTGCGATTCGTGGCGCACCCCACCGCAACCACCACTACTGTCGAACTCGCACTCGCGCAGCGCACCCCGTTCGCGCTGGCACTCGGGCCCGACGGCGGGTTCCTGCCCTACGAGACCGGCGCCCTCGCCGAGCGTGGCTTCCTGCCGATCTCGTGCGGACCGCACCCGCTTCGCACGGAAACAGCCCTCGCAGTTCTGTGGGGCCAACTGGATCTGCTGCGGGCGCGCGGTAGCTTCGCACCGTGAAGCCGTTGCGAGCAGGCCTGTCCGGATGTGCTGCCACTGCTGTCTTGGCAACGGAACGCGTGCGACGCCATGCGCACTGCGAGATCGTGGCCGTGCACGCCGAGGATCCCGCCACGGTGCAGGCGATGCGCGATCGCACGGGCATCGGCCTTGGCACGTCGGACTTCGCGGCACTGCTCGCCACCGGCATCGACTTCGTCGTACTCGCGGGCCCGCTTGGCGCGCGCCTCGCGCAGGTGCGGGCTGCCGCCGAACAAGCAGTGCATTGTCTCGTGTACGCGCCCATGGCGGCCGACCTCGAGACCGCGACCGCGATGGCCGCAGCGTGCGACAAAGCACAAGTGAAACTCGGCGTCGCCGTGCCGGGCCAGGACGATCCCGTGCTCGATCAGGTCCGATGCATGATCGCCGCCGACTGGCTCGGCGGCCTCGTCTGCGTGCAGGGCATCCTCGGCGACGACGAGCTGCTGCGTCGGCCGCCAGCACCGGACAACTCGCCATGCCTCGACGCAACAGGGCACCACCCGTTCCTCGCCCTCATGAGCCAGCACATCCACCTGGCGAGCTGGTTGTGCGGTCGCAGCGCCGTAGCCGTGACCGCCCAGACCACGCGCGGGTTCCTGTCGCAGGCTCATGACGGCGGTGTTGCCACGGCGGTGTTGCGTGGCAACGTGCTCTGCACCTTTACAGTGAGCCGCCTCACGCGCGTGCGCGCGATCGCCATCCACGGCACCGACGGTGGCGTGCGCATCGCCGGCGACCGCGTCTGGCTGTGCGGGCGCAAGGAGTACAGCGGCGACGTGTTCGACTATGTGGTGCCCGACCGCGAACAGTCCTTCACGCGCGAAGACCTCACCGCGGCTCTCGATGCGCTCACACCGACCTTCGAACTGCACGGCCGCTTCGCGCGCTGGATCGACGACTGCGACGACTTCCCGTGCCCGGCCGAGCAGTCGCTGCTCGACCTGCGTGTCGCGGATGCGATGGCGCGTGCCGCCGAATCGGGACGAGCGGAGACGGTGTGATGACGATCGACGCACACGAGCCATCACGATGAACGCGGCCCACCGAACCGGCACCCGCCCGCCGGGTGCGAACAGTGAACGCGTTGCCCTCTACGCCACCTGCCTCGTCGACCAGTGCTGGCCTTCGATCGGCCTCGCCGCGGCGAAGCTGCTCGAGCATCTGGGCTGTGAAGTCGTCGTCGACGCGACCGCGACCTGCTGCGGCCAGCCGTTCTGCAACAGCGGCTATCCGGCGTCTGCGCGCCCGCTCGCAAAAGCCGTGATCACCGCGTGCGAACGTCAGGCCGTCGACGCGCTGGTCGCTCCCTCGGGTTCGTGTGCGGCGCAGATCCACCACTACCCGCAGCTCTTCGCGCACGATCCGGCCCTGCGGCAGCGCGCCGAACGCCTCGCCGAGAAGACCTTCGAACTGAGCCAGTTCCTCGTGCAGCGCGGCATGACGAAGGCACCCGGTCGCCTCTCTGCGCGCGTCGGCTGGCACGACGGCTGCCATGGTCTGCGCGACCTCGGCGTGAGCAGCGAGCCGCGGCAACTGCTGTGCACGGTCGCGGGTCTGCAGTTCGTCGAGCTGAAGGCAGCCGACGCCTGCTGCGGTTTTGGCGGCACGTTCGCGGTCAAGCTGCCCGAGCTGTCGGTGGCGATCGCGGACCACAAGCTCGACCAGGTGGAGGCGGCGGGCATCGACGTGCTCGCGAGCGGCGATGCGGGCTGCCTGCTGCATCTGCGCGGCCGGCTCGAACGGCGCGGCTCCCGCGTGCGCACGATGCACCTCGCCGAGATCCTCGCGCACGGTCTGCCCGGCAGCGGAGCGCACGATGGCTGAGCATCTGCCGATGCAGGAGTTCCCGGCCAATGCCCGCGCCGCGCTGCGGAACGACGCCCAGCGGCAGGCCCTGCGCAGCGCCGCCGACGTCTTCGACGAGCGCCGGCGGTCGGCGTTGGCTTTGGCACCCGACTGGCAACTCTGGCGGCGCACCGCGCGTGCGGTGAAGGATCACACGCTGCTCTACCTCGATCATTACCTCGTCGAGTTCGAACGCAACGCGGCCGCGCGGGGCACGCACGTGCACTGGGTTGCCGACGCGGCGGCGGCCGGGGCACTGGTGCTGGACCTCGCGCGCAAGGCCGGGGCGTCCTTGTGCGTGAAGAGCAAGAGCATGACCACCGAGGAAGTGCGCCTCAACGAGGTGCTCGAGCACGGCGGCATCGAGGCCGTCGAGACGGATCTCGGCGAGTGGATCCAGCAACTCGCCGACGAGGTGCCGTTCCACATCGTGGTGCCCGCGATCCACAAGAGTCGTGCGCAGATCGCCGAGCTGTTCGCGCAGAAGGTCGGCACCGCTCCCGCGGCCGACGCGGCGACGTTGACGGCGGCTGCGCGCGATCGTCTGCGCACGAAGTTCGCCACGGCTGGGCTCGGCGTCAGCGGCGCCAACTTCCTGATCGCCGAGACGGGGTCGCTGCTGATCCTCGAGAATGAAGGCAACGCGCGCCTCGTGACGTCGGTGCCGCGCGTGCACGTGGCGCTCGTCGGCATCGAGAAGGTGCTGCCGCGCGTCGCCGACCTCGATGTGTTCCTGCGGCTGCTGCCGCGCTCGGGCACCGGGCAGGCGATGACCACCTACCAGTCGCTGCTGACGGGACCGAAGACGACGCCGGATCAGGAAGGCCCCGACGAACTGCACGTGGTGCTGCTCGACAACGGCCGCTCGCGCATGCTCGCCGAGGACGTCACGCGGCAGTCGCTGGCTTGCATCCGCTGCGGCGCCTGCTTGAACGTGTGCCCCGTCTACCAGCAGGTCGGCGGACATGCCTATGGTTCGGTGTATCCGGGTCCGATCGGGGCGGTGGTCACTCCGCAGCTCGTGCCGCTCGCGCAGGCCGCACAGTTGCCGTTCGCGAGTACGTTGTGCGGGGCCTGTCGCGACGTGTGTCCGGTCGCGATCGACATCCCGGCCCTGCTGCTGCATCTGCGGCAGCAGGTGCGCGAAGGTTCAGCGACGACGCGCGCGGCGGCGCCGAAGTTCGTGGAGCGTGTGGCCATGCGCGTCGCCGCGTTCGTGCTGCGCAGTCCTCGGCGCTACCGGGTTGCGACGGCTTTCGCGCGGTTCGGCGACCGCTGGTTCGGTTGGCTGATGCAGCGGCTGCCGCCGATGTCGCAGTGGCGAAAGGGCCGCAGTGTGCCGCGGCTCAGCAAGCGTGACTTCCACACGATGTGGCGCGAGCGAGGCTCGAAGTGACGGCGCGCGACACGATCCTCGGTGCGGTGCGGGCCCACCTGCGCCGCGTTGCGGGCGCGCCCGTGCCGGCTCCCCCGCCGGTGCCCCTGCTCGGCAGCCTCGACCTCGACGCGCCCGGTCGGTTGCTACAGTTCGGCGAACGGTTGGTCGCGGTCGGTGGTCACCTGCACCTCGGCATCGAGGACGGTGGACTCGCGGCCGTGCAGCAACTGCTGGCGCGCTACGCGCCGAAGTCGATCGCGCGCAGCGATGCCGCCGCCGTGACTTCGTTGTGCCTGCATCCGAGTCTGCAGGCACTCGGCTGGTTGTCGCCTGACGCCGGACGCGACGCACTGTTCGCCGCCGATCTCGGCGTCACCGCGGCCCAATGGGCGATCGCCGAGACCGGCACGCTCGTGCTCGACATGGCCGCGGAACGCCACCGCCTCGCCTCGCTGCTGCCGCCCGTGCACGTAGCACTGCTGCCGCAGAGCCGCATCCTCTGCAACCTCGGCGAAGCGCTGAAGACGCTGCGGCGCCCGCTGTCACCGACGGTCACGTTCGTCACAGGTCCCTCGCGCACGGCCGACATCGAGCTGCAGCTCGTCGTCGGTGTGCATGGGCCGCGCGAACTGCACGTCGTGGTCCTGTGACGATACTGCTCCCCTGGAATCGTAGCCCACAGTCGGGAGCGCTCGCCGGCGCTCGCCGGCGCTCGAGTGCCGCTGCATCCAGGCATCGAGGCGAACACGCCGAACACGGGAGAGGGGGTTGCGCGGTTCAGCGACCGATGCGTACCATCGGCTCAGGAATCGCAAGGGAGGTTCTCGTGACCAAGCGTGCTCTCCGGCTCTCCGGCTCTCTACGTCGCGGGCTCGTACGGCCTGTGGCGCTTCATTCAACCTGATGAGACGGACCTGATCCTGCCATGAGAACATCCATGCAAACTCCCGCTGTTTCGTTCGTGCTCGTCGCCGTCTCGCTCTGCGCGCCGGCTATCGCCCAGCAGATCTGGAAGGTCAACTGCGCGGGTGGCCCAGGCGTGCACTTCACCGACCTACCACCCGCCGTGGCTGCTGCGGCCCCGGGAGACGAGATCTGGGTCTATCGCAACGTCATCAGTGGCAGCGGTGCAGGATGTCCGCCTGGATGGCCTGACTACACCGCACCGATAATCACAAAGCCGGTGCGTATTGTCGGCTTCCAGCTCGAGAATGGCTATGCGGCTGGCATACCAACAGCGACTGCCTTTCGGGGCGTATTTGTCATCCACGGGATTCCGGCGGGCCAGCAGGTAGTGTTGAGCAACCTCTCCCTCGGCCAGGACAACCTCGTATCTCCGGGTGGCATTGTCGCGATCGACTGTGCTGGCGATATCTTGCTCGAGGACGTTGCCTACACGAGCCTCGGCACTCCCGGCTCCTACGTGCACTTCGAGCGCTGCGCCAACGTCGTGCTGCGCGGCTGCGACATCCGTCTCGGTGGATGGCCGTTACGGTTCATCGACTCGACGGCGCTGCTGACAACGACCTTTGTCGCCCCCGTGAGTATCTGGCCCGGCATACCCTACGAGCAGACATCCGAGGCGCTGCGCGTGAGCAACTCGAACGTGACGTTGATCGGCTCGGTCCTCTATGGCAACGACGGGTACTACCCTCCACCCAACCCGGCCTTCCCTCAGCAAGACTGGAGGGAACGCCCGGCCGCAGTGATCGAGAGCGGCACGCTGCGCGTCGGCCCCGCGACGTACCTCTACGGCGGCCTCACCGGGTACCCCTATCCGCTGAACCGGGCCTGGGCCTACCGCTTCGCGCCGCCCGCGACGGGCACGGTGGAACAGGATCCGCGCAGCCTGATCTACCTGATGCCAGACCCGCCGTTCGTACCACCGCCGATCCCCACCGACATCCCGGCGACCTACCACGCGTGGGTCGTCGGCGGCGAGAACTTCGCGGTGACGGTCATCGGCCCCCCGAACGGTTTCGCTCTGCTCGCCGTCGGCGACTGGCAGCCCGTGCCGATGCCGACGAGCTTGGGCCCGCTCGCGATCACACCCTGCTCGTTGACCATCCTCGAGCTGGCCCCACTGTCGGCGAGCATCGGCTCCTTCGAGTGGACCCTACACTGCCCGACCAGCGCGGTCGTCGCGCACGCGTTTGCGCTGCAAGCCGCCGTGTTGGCGCCCAACGGCACACTTTCGCTGACAGTGCCGTCCCCGCTGACGGTGGGTTGGCCGCACGGCCAGATCCCGTAAGGCGGTGGCGGCGTGCTCGGTCGGGCATCATCGCGCACTTCGCGATGGCGTTCGGGCTAACGCCCACTGCGGGGCATTGTCGGCCTCGGATCCGCCTATCGGTGGCGAGCGTTCGCGCCCGCAAGGGAGTCTCCGGACCCGCTCTGGACCGGCGAGCAACAACGAGCAAGCACCGGAGCACCGAGCGCACGAGTCTTCGGTGCCCTCGTTGGTTTGCG
>JAYUCN010000067.1:0-2605 GCA_043740335.1 Planctomycetota bacterium | reverse complement strand
CCTTGGCCTGGAACGACCTCGACCTGCTCGTCAACTACACGCTCGCCAAGGAGCGCATCAAGATGACGCAGGACCGCGACAACGCGCGGCTCGAAGTGGAGCGCGTCCAGGGCAGCAACGAAGCCGCCGTGATCAAGGCCGACAGCGATCTCGACAGCCGCGGACGGGAGTTCAAGCTGGCCAAGGAGCGGCTCGAGAACATCGAACGCCAGATCAAGAGCGCCATCATCCTGGCCCCGACGCCGGGCACTGTCGTCTACGCGCGCATCGACCGCAACCGCGGCGGCGGCGAAGCGGTGCGTGAGGGCGTGCAGGTGCGCGAACGGCAAGAACTCATCATCCTGCCCGACACCACCAAGATGCGCTGCGTGGTCAAGGTGCAGGAAGCGCAGGTGGACAAAGTCGGCCGCGGCCAGCCGGCGTTCATCACGATCGAGGCGTTCCAGGGCGAGACGTTCACGGGCCGGGTGACGAGCGTCGCGCCGGTCGCGGACAGCAACAGCGGCTGGATGACCAGTGACCGCAAGGTCTACACCACGGTGGTCGAGCTCGACAGCGACAACCCCGATGGCCGCTTGCGTTCCCGCATGGCGGCGAACGTCACGATCATGGTCGACACCATCAAGGGCACGCTGCCGGTGGCGCTGCAGGCCGTTTTCCGCGACCGCTCGGTGAACTACGTGTGGCGACAGGCCGCCGACGGCCCACACGCGGTACCCGTGCAGGTGGGACGCCAGAACACGGAGCGCGTCGAAGTCCTCGCCGGGGTCGCCGAGAACGACCTGCTGCACCTCACGGCCCCCGCCGGTGTGCCTGCGCCGAAGTTCGACCAACCGGCCGTGCCGACACCGCCCCCGATGAAGGAGGACGTCAAGACCGCGGGTGGCAGCGACGGCGATGGCACGAACGGCGACGGCCAGCGCGGCCAGCGCGGCAACCGCAACGGCGGCCTGAGTGCGTTCATGCGCAAGAAGCTCGCGGAGATGACGCCCGAGGAACTGGAACAGTACAAAGAATCGCTCGGCATGACGCAGGTCATGATCGATCGCACGCGCACCAGCGGCAACGAGGAGGGGGCCAAGAACATGGAGTTGGCCCTCGAGGGTCTGCGCAAGGCGCTCGATGCGAACGACCTCGTGGCCGGCCAGGTGCACCAGGACAAGCTGCGTGCGCTCACGCGCACCCTCATGGGCGGTCGCCAGGGTGGTCCTGGCAGTGGACCCGGCAGTGGACCTGGCAGCGCCGAGGGCGGCAACGGCCGCCGCGGCGACGGGGGCCGTGCGAACCGCGGCGGCAACTGACCGGGAACGAGCCATGCAACCTTCCGCCGATCGCGAGGTCATCGCCGAGTTCCTCGACGTGCATCGCCACTACGTCATGGGCAAGAACGTCGTCAAGGCGCTGAACGGCGTCTCCATGCAGGTCCGGAAGGGCGACTACCTCTCGATCATGGGGCGCTCCGGCTCGGGCAAGAGCACGATGCTCAACATCCTCGGCGGCCTCGACCGCCCGACCTCCGGCCAGTACCGCGTCGGTGGTCGCGATGTCAGCCAGCTCGACGACGACGCCCTGTCCGACGTGCGCGGCCGCGAGATCGGCTTCATCTTCCAGTCGTTCAACCTCATCCCCCAGCTGACGGTGCTCGAGAACCTCGAGGTGCCATTGTTCTACCAGGGCAGGGTCGGCGCCGAGTCGCGTCGGAAGGCCGAGTACCTGGCCGAACGCGTCGGTCTCGACGGCCGCCTCGAGCACCGGCCGATGGAGCTCTCGGGCGGTCAGCAGCAGCGCGTCGCGATCGCGCGTGCCCTCATGAACGACCCGTTGTTCCTGCTCGCCGACGAAGCCACCGGCAACCTCGACAGCAATACCGAGAAGGAGATCCTCGACCTGTTCGACGACCTGCGGCCCGATGGCGTCACGATCGTCGTCGTCACGCACAACCCGCGGGTGGCCGAACGGTCCGACCACACGCTGTGGCTCAAGGACGGCCAGGTCGAGAAGCTGCTCGACAACAGATTGTCCGGCAGCCGTACCGCGGCAGAAATGAACGGAGGCAGCGCGTGATCCGCGACACCATGCGCATGGTGCGGCTCGGCTTGAAGAGCCTCATGCTGCACAAGCTCCGCAGCACGCTGACAACCGCCGGCATCCTGTTCGGTGTCGCTTCGGTGATCGCGATGCTGGCGGTCGGCGAAGGTGCTTCCGAGGAGACGCTGAAGCGCTTCCGCGACATGGGCGTCACCAACGTGCTCGTGCGCAGCGTCAAGCCCGAAGAGACCCAACAGAGCTCGTCCTCGAGCTCGATGAGCGTGCTGGGCTACGGCCTGTTCTACCCCGAGGCCGACCGCATCCAGAACCTGCTGCCACAAGCGACCGTCGTGCGGGTGCGCGAGTTCCAGCGCGGCGTCATGCACGGCGAGTACTGGCGCAGCACGATGATCGTCGGCACCGAAGTCGACTTCCTGACGGTCACCAACATGAAGGTGGCCGAAGGGCGTTGGTTGACCGAGCTCGACATGCAGAAGCAGGCCAACGTCTGCGTGGTCGGTGCGAGCCTCGCCAAGATCCTGTTCCCGCTCGAGAACCCCATCGACCAGACCATCCT
>JAYUCN010000066.1:0-6360 GCA_043740335.1 Planctomycetota bacterium | reverse complement strand
TTTCACCGATCTCGATAGCGCTCCGAGTGTCGAGTTCGCAGTGCTTCGGTATGGAGTGCTTCGATGAGACTTGGTCCTCCCTTGTTGGCCCGGCCCTTTCCTGTAGGCTCTGCGACGGTTAGATAGACTCCTCGTCTGCCCATGTTCCTCTTTCGTCCTTGGTCCAAAGGCTTCAGTTCCGTTTGCATGGCGGCTTGGGCTGCCTTGTGGATGGCGTTTTCGGCAGTGACCCTGGCGGGAGAAGGTCTGGCTCAGGGCGCCCCGGGGATTGGCAAGAGTGCGGCCTCGCAATCCTCACCGCCGCCCGCGGCTTCGCCCACTCTTACGTTCCAGTTGCTCAAGCAGGCGATCCAGTTGCACGATCACACGATCGTCCAGTTGCGGCGGTTTCGCGACGAATTGGGCAATGTTGTCGCGGTGCGCGAGTGCCTGCGGGTCGATGCCGACGGTTCGGACTCGCCGCCCCATTCGTTGACGTTCGTGGGCGTCGACGCGCAACTTCCTGGCTCGGCGCTCTTCCAGAAGTGGCAGCAGATTTATGTTCGGTTCGGCGCCCTGTTCTACCAATACAGCACCTTCCGTGTGCGTGACCTTGGCAAGGCTCAGGCCAACTACACGTTGCACCACTTCGGCAGCGTTATGCGTGCGAACCGAACGGCATATCGGCTCGTCGTGTTCCCCCAATCGCTGGACAAGGCCATCTTGTTGATCGACGTGGACATGCAGACGCTCGTGCCGCTCTACACGGCTGAATTCGATACCCAACTACGGTTGCTGTCCGAGGTCGAAGCGGAATCCTTTTCGACTTCGGTGCAGATGGCCGCCGCTGCCTCGTCGAGTACGGGCATCCTGCAAGCGGACTTTGCCTCTGCGAAGGCATTCCTCGGCGATCCGCATGGTCTCATCGATCCGATCGTCTCGTTTGCGAGTGATTACGGCCTCGAACGGATCGAGGTGCGGGACGATCCGCTCAACGGTCTGCAGAAGTTGGTCATGACCTACACCGACGGTGTCGATCAGTTCATGGTTGAGCAGACTCCCGGGTTAGCGGATGTCTTTGCCGGCCTCCCGAGCAACAAGGGAGTGACTCAAGGCACCAATATCACGATTGGCAACACGATTGCCCGGTACCGAGACCCTGCGATGAGCGTGCTGCTGTTCTGGGATGACGGTGTGGCTTTCCAGGTTGCCGGCCGCGGATCCATGCAACGGCTGGACGAATTGGCCCGCCGGCTCTACCTGCAAGCGTTGTCGACCAACTGAACTGCGGAACTGCGGTGAGCTTCCACTACCCAGAATCGTGAACGCCGTTCACGATTTCGGCACCGGTGGCTCACGTTGGGCTGCGGGCAAGGCCCGCGTTGGGGGACTGGCAGCGATCGTTGGCCGTGTAGTGGTGCGTCCTGACGTTGCGATGTCGTCGTGAAATCGCTGCGGCCCCCGTCTGGACTTTCGGACGGTCATGTCCTGGTTCGTGCCATGGGCCACAAAGACGGCGCTGCCACGGGCTGTCGCAGTCAGACCAGCGGTTGGCATCCGGGGTGCTGTGTTCTGCAGCAAACCCGCTGAGGACTCTCGATGGACGCCGACAAGAACGACACTCCCAACCTGCCTGAGGCGTTGAGCTCTGCAGAATACCGTGCGCGACTGACGACGAAACTGAACTGCCTCATCGCGGTGCTCGAAGTTGCGATTGCCAAGATCGCCAAGAGTATGGATCTCCCCGGCGCGAACGAAGAGCGCTTGCTCAAGATCAGGAGCAACCTCGAGAACACCTTGTCGATCTGCCATCGCGCGAAGCAGACCCTGGACCGCACGCTTCCCAGCAAGAAGCCCTTCGTCGCGCACACTACGGACACTGCTCCGATGAGTGCGCGCGACTATGTCGAACTGAGCAGCATCGACGAGTATCGCAAGTTCCGGAAGATGGACCCGATCGGAAAGGAAGATCTGACGAACATCGACTTCGACGAGCTTGCGCGGCGACTCACGGAAGCCTGACCTCGACTCTTTCACGCGTACTCTCGAAACTTTCCTTTGCGTGAATGAAGGAGGTCTGCCAGCGCCGTGCTCCGCCGCGAGTTGGCGATGGCGTGGGACCTTGATCGCAGGCTGGTTGCAGCGCTGGCTTCGCGGTCTGCATGGCAGCTCCAGGCATGCTTCATCACGGCAGTCGAGAATGCCGATCCAGGAATGGGAAAGGCATGACAACTGCACTCATCGGGAAGAAGGGTTCGGTCGCGGTCAAGGCACGCGTGGCCATGGTCTCGAGAAACGGGTCTGCCCATCTGGCGTCCGTGATCACCAGGTCCGGCCACGAGATCGTGGAGTGTCCTGACTGGAGCGGCCTTGCCGCAGCCACGCTCGATGCGCCGCTGGATCTCGTGCTGTACGATGAGGACGTTGCCAGCGATCTGCCATGCGACTTGCCGGTCCCGGCTCTGCTGATTGCCGAGAGATCGAGTGGCACCCCCCTGGGCCAGTTTGGTTCGGCTTCGCCGGCCGTCCTCGAGTCCGCAATCGACCCGTTGGTGGCCCTGGCAGTGCAGCTCAGTCAAAGCACCGGCAGGTGTCGGGACCTGGAACGACTCTTCGATGGAGTTCGTTCGGGTTCTGCTCTGATGGGCAGAAGCCCCATCATGAGGCGGCTCCAGAGTGCGCTCTGCCGAGCAGCAGACTGTAACGCCACCGTTCTGATCGAAGGTCCTCACGGTTCGGGCAAGTCCCTTGCCGCGCGCGTCATTCACTGCAAGAGCCGTCGCTCGGACCGCGTGCTTCTGGCCATTGCATGCGGGGAGACTCACGCCGAGGCGCTGGGTCGGGCCATCGATGCATCGAAGGGAACGACTATCGTTCTCGAAGACATCGATCGGCTTCCGGTTCTGGCACAGGCGATTCTCGTGCGCCACCTGAAGGAGCGGCCGGCTGACCAGCACGGCGGCGCCCCGCGTTTGATTGCTACGACTGCGGCTCACCTGCCGGAGTTCGTCGCAAGAGGCGCCTTCCGGGAGGACCTCTACTACCGGCTGCACGCCTTGCCGATCGTGATACCTGCATTGCGCGAGCGAATCGAAGACATTGCGCTGATCGCCGAAACCATCCTGGATGCGAGCCTGCTGCAAACGGGCAGGCAGCATCCTGGCTTCACGCCATCCGCACGCATGCTGCTCGAGAGCATGCCGTGGCCTGGCAACATCTCGCAGCTCGAGTCGGCCGTTCGCCGGGCCCAAGTCTTGGCGGGCGGCTCGCAGATCGACCGCGAGCACTTGTTGGCTTCACCATCGGGGACTGTGCAGCAGAGTGTTCCTTCTGCACCAGGAACGACGCGGGGCGCAGACACCGAGCAAGACCTGACCGAAGACTCGATCCGTCCATTTGAAGAAGAGGAGCAACTGTTGCTATCGCGTGCGCTGCGCGCGACCAAAGGTAATGTGCGGCGTGCCGCCCAGCTGCTCCGCATCGGTCGCGCTACGCTGTATCGCAAGATCCAGCAGTACCGCCTCCGACTGCAGTAGGCCACCGCAGACCGATAGGCCCTGGCGTGAGTGTCCCTGGCCGCGATGGGCTGGAGATACGACCACTCCACGCCGTATTGTGTGCCGATGATCCCGTTGTCGGTGCTCTACCAGGACGACCACCTCGTCGTGATCGACAAGCCGGCAGGCGTTCTCGTGGTGCAGGCACCTGGGAAACCGTCGTCGACCGTCGTCGACATTCTCGCTGCCCAGCTCGGCCGCCGCGTGCAGGCGGTGCATCGACTCGACGAGGAAACGACTGGTGCCCTGAGTCTGGCCCTGGACGACGCGGGGCGCGTCGGGATGGAAATCTTGTTCAGGGAACACGCGATCGAGCGCGACTATCTTGCCTTGGCTTCGGCAGCCCCGTCGCCAGCCGCAGGGAAGATCGAGGCGAACCTGCAGGAAGGGCCGGACGGCATCGTGCGGGTCGTCCAACGGGGTGGGGTGCATGCGGTCACGCATTATGAAACTCTCCTACGGCGCGATCGCTGCACCCTTGTGCGCTGCCGCCTCGAGACCGGACGCCGCAACCAGATCAGGGTTCACCTTGCAGCACTGGGGTGTCCGCTCGCCGGGGATCGCAAGTACGGCTTCAGGGCGCGCCCTGGCGAGCACTTCGCGCGCGTCATGTTGCATTCATGGCAAATGCGCTTCCAACATCCGGTCACCGGTGTTGTAGTCTTCGTCGAAGCCATGCCACCAGAGTCTATCCTGCGCGTCTAAGCTAGCCCGCCGAGTCTCTCGTCGAAAGCACGCTGGCAACGAAGGATCTGTCGCCAATAGAATCACGATTGCGTGCGCGTCCCGATCCAGATGTCGCAGGAGTCGCTGTTCGGCTTCCTCACGAGTACTCGACTTCCGGTCGTGTCCAGCCTGTCGGCGATGATTCGCTGGATTTCGATGTGGTTGTGGGTGTCCTGCTGTTGTTTCGGTGTCGCCTGCCTCTGTCTTGCGGACGACGGACTGTGGTCGGTGACCTTGCCGTGGTCAGGTGCCTTGCCAGCATTGCTTGCGTCACCCTTGTTCTTCAGCGCATGGCGAGACTGGCGAGGCAATCGGCTGCAGCGGGCTGCCACGCTGCTGTTCGTCGCCATGTTCACGCTGTCGATCCTCGCGAACTGGCCGCGGGGAGCGTTCAGCCCCGCTTGGTATCTCCATCCGGTCCTGTCGTTGCTGGCGACGACATGCCTAGGCGTGATACCAGGACTCTCGCTGACCCTGATTGCTGTCACCGCCCTCCTCGGCAATGCGATGTACGGGTCGGGAAGGATCGTCGATGTCGAACTCAAGCCGGACTTGTGGGTTCACGTCACCAGTCTCGCTTCCGTGTCGCTCGCGTCGGCCTTGGCCGGCGCAATCACGAACCGACTGGTCTTCATGGCGTTGCTGACCGCAGAAGCCCAGCGACGGAAGAATTTCGAGTCGAGCCGGGCGCTGCGTCATCGCGAGAAACTGCTGCGACATGCGTTGCGGGTCGAGACGATCGGTGACCTCGCTGGAATGGTCTGCCACCAGCTCCGCAACACATTCCAGGTGTTGATGGGTCACGTCACCATGGGAGGCATCTCCGACGACGCCGAGCGAGTGCGTCGCCTTGCCCTGATCGAGGAGACAGTCCAGAACACGCGGCCGCTGCTGGATCAGTTGATGCTGCTGGCGCACCCGGATGAAGGTACCACAGCGCCCTGCGATCTCGCCGATGCGATGCGCCAGTTCAACGCGCAGGCGCGCCTCGTTCTACCAGGCTCGGTCCAACTCGTGTGTGAGCTTTCTGACGATGCGCCCGTGGTGCTGCTCAACCCTCGCGGATTGGTGCACGCGTTGTGGAATCTGGTCATCAACGCGCGCCAGGCGATCAAAGGCGACGGCACGATCACGCTGCGATGTGGCAGCGATCATCACCAAGCATGGCTGGAGGTGGCGGACACGGGATGTGGCATGCCGAAGGAAATCCAGGAGCGGATCTTCGATCCATACTTCACGACCAAGCCACCGGGTCAGGGCACTGGCCTTGGCCTCACCGCCGTTGCCAGGTTCGTGCGCAGCAGCAACGGCCTCATCCAGGTGGAGAGCGATGTCGATCGCGGTACCACGTTCCGGTTGCGGTTTCCGCGTGCCTGGGACGCCAAGGAGTCGCGGTCTGCCTAGCAGGTCGCGAGTGTGGGCTGCGTCCTCAAAGACGCACGGCTCGCCCGAGTCGGCGCGACACGATCTCGGCGAGGATGCGATTCAGATCGCCGCGACCCTTGGTGTCGTTCCACTCGCCGGAGATCGGGTTGCGCACGAAGTGCCAGGCTGAAGCACCCTCGGCCAGCCATATTTGATGGGCTGCCGATTGGCGATTCAGGACGCAGTTGCGGCCGTCAGCAAAGGCGATCTTCAGGACTCCAGCCGAGAGATCGGCATCGACCTCGTCGGGATCGAAGGCGTCGAGCCTGGCCAGGATCCCGCGCATGAACGTTTCGGCGTGTTGGAGGAATTCCTGGTCGGCAGCGTTCGCCATGGTGGAGCAACGATGATGCGCTGGCCGTTGGCCGGCGCCAAGTGAAAGCGGTTCGGGCAGGCACATGCAGGGCAACGCGGCCTTGGCACGGCAACCATGCGCCTCCCGGCCTCAGGCAGGCCGACTCGAGGAGGAAGGGGATGAAAAAGAGTGGCCGACGATTCTCTCCCAGAACCGTCGGCCACGATGGGTTCCGACCGCGTCTCAATTTGCCCTCTCGAATCAGCCCCGAGCTTCCTTGCGGAGCCCGGAGCCACGCGGCCGGGACCACTCGTCCCATGCACACTAGTAGACGGAGCAGGGGACAAAACTTTCCAAGGACGCGCAGTTTTTCTGCCC
>JAYUCN010000065.1:0-2606 GCA_043740335.1 Planctomycetota bacterium | reverse complement strand
ACACGTAGAGCCAGATCGGCGTCGTCACCATTCGCCCACTTCCTGTACTGCGCGCGTCGATCCCTCGGTCCCTTCAAGCGCCTTTGCGCGGCTCGAGGTTTGAGGACGAACGGGGGCCCGAATGGCGCGATGTCCGCAGCCGCCACCTACGACGCCCTGCTACGGCGCGACGAGGCCGAAATGCCGCATCACGCGCACGAGGGCGTCGTGCTGCTGCTCGAGGATCTGCAGGTTCACGAGTTCGTTCGTCGTCTGCACGTTCGAGCGTTCGAGAAAGCCCTGCTTGAGCAGGCCGAGGCCCGAGGTTCCGGGCGTTGCCGTGACTGGACACCCGGAAGCGTCTGTCGGCTGGTAGATGCCGTTCTCGATCCGCAGGCCCGCCTGGTTGGTGAAGCGATGGATCGTCAGTTGGCCGAACGAGGTCGTCGTGTCGGGGCTACCGGCCGTGCGCCCCGTGACGAGGCCCTCCGGGTCGATCGAGATCTCGAGCGTGTCGTTGGGCACCGTGATCTCCGGCAACACGATGAGACCCTGACCGGTGACGATCTTCCCACGGACGTCGATCTGAAGACTGCCATTGCGCGTGTAACCCGTCGAACCACCGACGCGCATCACCGCGAAGAAGCCATCGCCGTCGATCGCGAGGTCGAGGTTCCGGTCGGTCGCTTCGAGCGTGCCGACCGTGAAGATCGCTACCGTGCCCTGCACGACCGGCACCTGGAAAGCCTGTCCGTCACTGCCAGCCACGTCCTGCGTGGTCATGCACACCACGCGCCGCTTGTAGCCGCACGTGTTGACGTTCGTGAGGTTCTCGAGCATCACGCGCCGCTGGTGTTCGTAGGCAGCGAGGGAGGCACGCAGCAGTTGCGCGACGACCGGATCGTGGGCCATCACCTGCATCGACGTCGATTCGGGTTCGCGCGAGAAGCTCGCGTCGATGATGGCGGACCGCGGCGAAGAAGGCACAGGCGCGGTGCGACAACCGAAGAGGCCACCGAGCAGGACGAGACCAAGGGTGTGGATTCTCATGGGAGGACTCATGTCGTTCGTTTGCACAACAGCAGCCTTCTGCTGCGGCTTCCTTCGACAACCCGGCTGACTCGACTTGAGACCCGTGCGTCAGGCGTTCTGCAGGTTCTTGATCACCTGGCGCCAGTCACCGCTGCTCTTGACCATGGATGTGCTGCGCATCGAGGGCCACCATCCCGAGGACGCGAACAGGCACGTGAGCCACGGCATGCTCGCGCCCATGGCAACACACGCACGCACGTTGGCGGCACTTGCAGCTCTGCTTGGTGGCGTCTCGAACGTCAGCTCAGGTGAAGAAGGGGGACACCCGCCGACGTTCACGTTCGGCATGGTCTGGAACGACGGCCCGAAGAGCTCCGCCGAACTCGCCGGCAAGGTCGTGATCATCGAGTATGCGCATCCCGAGCACGACGTGTGCAAGTTGAGCGTCCTGGCAGAACCTTCTGCAGGTGCCGGAATCCGCGAGACCGCGGCCTGGCATTCAGCCGCGACGCTTGCGGTGCGGTTTCTGGGCCGGGGCCCGCGAACCGGAGGGCTTCCGTGTCTTGGCGGCCGGCGCGAGCACCTCGTCGAGCAGGCGCGGCAGCTCGGGCACCAGGTAGAACGGGATCGACAGCAGCTGGAAGTCGCGCGGCTCGTGGCCAGGCACATTCGCCGTCACGGTCGCCAGCTGCGGCGGCGCGCTGCTCACCCGCACGGCGAGCCTTGCCTGCTTCTCGACCACGAACCGGTGCAGGCTGCGCAGTGTGCCGGTCTTGCCGGCTTTGACCTCGATCGGCACCACTTCGGCGCCATGCTGCAGCAGGTAGTCGACTTCGGCTTCGGCGCCCTGGCGGTGGCGCACCCAGTACCAAAGGGCCGGTTCCACGAACCGCGGCGACAAGTCGGCCAGCATCTGCCCGACCAGGTGTTCGGCGAGCGGTCCCTCGTGGACCAGTTCCCCTGGCCCGGCACTCGCGCGCAGCAGCAGACCGAGTATGCCTTGCACGAGCCCGGTGTCGACCATGGCGACCTTGAACTCCTTCTCGACGAGGTCCGCGCCCAACGGGATGCCGTTGCCGTGCGTGCACTGCACGCGTCGGCAGACGCGGGCGCGGCACAGCATGTCCAGTGCGTTCCGCAGGGCCTGCGCGCGTTCTTGCCGGTCGACGGCGCTCCACATGAACTTCACGCCGATCTGGCGCGCGACGGAGTCGAGCACGAGCTGCAGCCGCGAGGCGGGGACGCGCGCGCCGTAGCGGGCGAAGTCGTCCTGGAACGTGGCCAGCAGGTCCCGTTGCACCTGGGCCGCGGCGACGAACGACCGCGAAGTACGGAAGCGTTCGACGACGGCCGGCATGCCACCGACCAACGAGTAGTCGCGCATCAGGCCCATCAGCTTGTCGTGGAGGGGAGCCGGAGGCGACTGGCCGATACGCAGCGTGCGCAGGAACTGCGCCGTGCGTTCGCCGGCGAGGGCGGTCACGAACTCCGGAAACGACATCGGCCCGAGATGCAGATAGGCGATCCGGCCCACGGGCATGCTCGAGGTGTGCTCGGCCAAGGCGAAGTCGAGCAGGGATCCGGCGGCGACGACG